>NZ_JBBWCB010000190.1:0-8431 GCF_039888995.1 Pseudomonas rossensis
GACCGCGTCATCGTTCATCGCGAGCAAGCTCGCTACCACATTGGTTAGGTGTCGATCACAAATACCCTGTGGGAGCGAGCCTGCTCGCGAAGAGGCCCTTAAGGCAACAACACTGTCGAACCCGTCGTGCGTCGCGCCGACAACTCGGTCTGCGCCTTCGCCGCTTCGGCCAATGGATACTTCTGGCTGATGTCCACCTTCAGCTTGCCGCTGATGATCATCTCGAACAATTCATCCGCCATGCGTTGCAGGTTTTCAGCATTGTTGGCGTAAGTCGCGAGGGTAGGCCGGGTCACGTACAACGAACCCTTCGCCGACAGAATTCCCAGGTTCACCCCGTCTACCGCACCCGACGCATTGCCGAAGCTAACCACCAGACCGCGAGGCGCCGCGCTATCAAGCGAAGTCAGCCAAGTGTCCTTGCCCACGCCGTCGTACACCACCGGGACTTTTTTGCCGTCGGTCAATTCCAGTACGCGCTGTGCGACGTTTTCATGACTGTAATCGATGGTCGCCCAAGCGCCGTTGGCCTTTGCCAGTGCGGCTTTCTCCGGTGAGCTGACCGTGCCGATCAACTTCACACCCAAGGCCTTGGCCCACTGGCAGGCCAGGGAACCGACGCCACCCGCGGCAGCGTGGAACAGGATGGTTTCGCCACCTTTGAGTTCATAAGTCTGACGCAACAGGTACTGCACGGTCAGGCCCTTGAGCATTACGCCGGCGGCCTGTTCGAAGCTGATCGCGTCCGGCAGAAGGACCAGGTTGGCTTCCGGCAGCGCGTGAACGTCGCTGTAGGCGCCCAATGGACCGCTGCCATACGCCACGCGATCACCGACCTTGAACCGGGTCACTTCACTGCCCACCGCCTCGACCACGCCCGCGCCTTCCGAGCCCACGCCCGATGGCAGGGCTGGCGGCGCATAGAGACCGCTGCGGTAATAGGTGTCGATGAAATTCAGGCCGATGGCCTTGTTGGTGACGCGAACCTGCTGCGGGCCGGGTTCGGCGGGTTGGTAATCGACATACTCGAGTACTTCAGGGCCGCCATGGGCGCGGAACTGGATACGCTTTGCCATCAGAACTCTCCTTAGGTCTTAGTTACTAGAGTTGTAGCGCGAAGCTCCCTATCGGACTCCGAAGCTTGATCTTCGTCAACTGCGGCAGGCCCATCTGCGATGTTATGCTACGCGCCCATTTGCGCCGGCCCCGCTCCCATGGAACGCCGCGTAGCTTTGCCCGATTCAAGGTGATGACATGACGACCCGCACCGAGGCCGTAAAAGCCTACCTGCTCGACCTGCAAGACCGCATTTGCGCGGCCCTCGAAGCTGAAGACGGCGGCACGCAGTTCGTCGAAGACGCCTGGACCCGGCCTGCCGGCGGTGGCGGTCGCACCCGGGTGATCGAAAACGGCGCGGTCATCGAAAAGGGTGGCGTCAACTTTTCCCACGTCTTCGGCAGCGGTCTCCCACCGTCCGCCAGCGCTCATCGGCCAGAGCTGGCCGGTCGTGGCTTTGAAGCCCTCGGCGTGTCGCTGGTCATTCACCCGCACAACCCGCATGTGCCCACGTCCCACGCCAATGTGCGCTTCTTCATCGCTGAAAAAGAAGGCGAAGAACCGGTCTGGTGGTTTGGCGGTGGCTTTGACCTGACCCCTTATTACGGCAATGAAGAAGACTGCGTGCACTGGCACCGCGTCGCCGAACAGGCCTGCGCGCCGTTCGGTCCGGATGTTTACTCGCGCTACAAGGCCTGGTGCGACAGCTACTTCCACATCAAGCATCGCCACGAGCCGCGCGGCATCGGTGGCCTGTTCTTTGATGACTTGAACGAATGGGACTTCGACACCAGTTTCGCCTTCATGCGTGCCATCGGTGACGCGTTCATCGACGCCTACCTACCGATCGTGCAGCGCCGCAAAAATGATGCGTTTACTGCCAAACAGCGTGAGTTCCAGGAATTCCGCCGTGGGCGCTACGTTGAATTCAACCTGGTCTACGACCGCGGTACGCTGTTCGGTCTGCAATCGGGCGGGCGTACCGAGTCGATCCTGATGTCCCTGCCACCGCAAGTACGCTGGGGCTACGACTGGAAAGCCGAGCCGGGCAGCGAAGAAGCACGGCTGACCGAGTACTTCCTGCAAGACCGCGATTGGTTGGCCAAGGCCTGAACGAGGAATTCTGATGGACCGTTACGTCGTATTCGGTAACCCGATTGGCCACAGCAAGTCGCCGCTGATCCACCGTCTGTTCGCTGAGCAGACAGCTCAAAAACTTGACTACAGCACGTTGCTGGCGCCCCTCGACGATTTTTCCACCTGCGCCCGGACGTTTTTCCTCGAAGGTCGGGGGGCGAATGTGACGGTGCCGTTCAAGGAGGAGGCCTATCGTCTGGCGAACAGTCTGACGGCGCGGGCGCAACGCGCCGGTGCGGTGAACACCCTGAGCAAACTCGCTGATGGCAGCCTGTTGGGCGACAACACCGATGGCGCCGGACTGGTGCGGGACCTGACGGTCAACGCCGGTTTCAGCCTCAAAGGCAAACGCATCCTGCTGCTCGGTGCTGGCGGCGCGGTGCGCGGTGCACTGGAGCCGTTGCTGGCCGAGCAACCCGCTTCGGTAGTCATTGCCAACCGCACGGTGGAAAAAGCCGAACTGTTGGCTGAGTTGTTCGCGGATCTGGGGCCGGTGTCGGCCAGTGGTTTCGATTGGTTGAAGGAATCGGTGGACCTGATCATCAACGCGACGTCCGCCAGTCTGTCAGGGGATGTACCGCCGATTGCCAGCAGTTTGATCGAGCCGGGCAAAACGGTGTGCTACGACATGATGTACGGCAAGGAGCCGACCTCGTTCTGCCGTTGGGCCAGTGAACATGGCGCGGCGGTGTCGATGGATGGCTTGGGGATGCTCGCTGAACAAGCGGCAGAAGCCTTCTATCTGTGGCGCGGTGTGCGTCCGGATACGGCGCCAGTGTTGGCCGAACTTCGCCGACAGTTGGCCCTTTAAAGTCAAAAGATCGCAGCCTGCGGCAGCTCCTACATGGGATAGGCGTTCACTCTGTAGGAGCTGCCGCAGGCTGCGATCTTTTTAGTCTTCGAAACGGATCGGGCATTTCTCCGCGCCTTCAAGCTTGCGCAACTCTTCCACCACCTGCGGCCGCGCGCGCCGCAGGGTCAGGCTGCGATCTTGCCGCAGCAGCCGCCGCGCTTCCTGGTGCAGCATTTCCACGCCTGAATAGTCGATGAAGTTGATCTGCTGCGCTTCGATCACCACGCGCGCGCCGTGCATCCGTTGCAGGCTTACTTGCAGGTAATGGCTGGCGCCGAAAAAGATCGAACCACCAACCCGCAGAATGTCTTCATCCCCATCCCGCCAATGCTGAACCCGCGGTTGCGAGGTGCGTTTGAGGTAGAAGAACAGCGAAGCCAGCACCCCAGCGTAAATCGCGGTCTGCAATTCCAGCAGCAGCGTGGCGACACAGGTCAGCGCCATGACCAGGAACTCGGCGCGGCTGACCCGCAACAACGCTCGAATACCGCGATGATCCACCAGCCCCCAGGCGATCAACAGAATGCTGCCGGCCATGGCCGGGATCGGAATGTGCGCGATCAAATTCGCGCCGAAGATAGCGAACAGCGCCACCCACACCGCCGAAAAAACACCGGCCATCGGCGAGCAGGCACCCGCTTCGTAGCTCAGGCCCGAGCGGGTGAAGGAGCCGGCTGACAGCGATCCGGAAAAAAACGCACCGACCATGTTCGATAAACCCTGGGCGCGGACCTCTTGGTTGGCGTCGAGCAACTGCTGGGAGCGGGCCGACAAGGATCGGGCAATCGACAGACTGGTGACCAGCCCGAGCATGCCCACCGCTACCGCGCTGGGTAGCAAGCGCAGAATCAGGTCCAGATCCAGCGGCAGCGGGCTGAAGGGCGGCAGTCGGCCGACAAACGCGCTGACCAACTTCACATGGCCGAGCATCGATGGCCAAAGCCAGACCAGCAATCCGCTCAGCGCCAGGGTGATCAACAGCGTCGGCCAGCGTGGCAACAGCAGTTTCAACACCACGCCCACCACGACTGTCGCCAAGCCCAGCATTAGCGAAGGTTTATCCACTTCGCCGAGATGACTGAACAGCATCATCAAACTGTTCAGCGCTGTTGCCTGGTTGGGCAATTCCAGCCCCAACAGATTCGGCAGTTGGCCGATGGCAATCACCACCGCCGCGCCGAGGGTGAAACCCAGCACCACCGAGTGCGAGACGAAATTCACCAGGGCGCCGAAGCGCAGCAAACCGAGCAGCCACTGGAAAATGCCGGCAAGCAGCGTCAGCAACAGGATCAGGGTGACGTAGTCCTCTGACGCAGGAACGGCTAGGGGACTGACGCTGGCGTACAAGACAATAGAAATCGCCGCCGTAGGACCGCAGATCAAGTGCCACGAAGAACCCCAGAGACACGCGATCAGCACCGGGATAATCGCAGCGTATAGACCGTATTCAGGTGGGAGACCGGCGATCAGCGCGTAGGCAATGGATTGCGGCAGCGCGAGAATCGCGCCGCTGAGGCCGACGATCAGATCGCGACCGACGCTGGCGCGGGTTTGCCGGGGCATCCAGCTGAGAAAGGGGAAGAGCGAATGGCGGCTTGGAAAGGCCATGGGTCCTCTCGGGTGGGGTTTTGGCGCAAGAGTAGCAGGACAGACACCTGTGGGAGCGAGCTTGCTCGCGATGTGGGCCTGTCAGTCACTCTAATGTTGAATGACACGCCGCTATCGCGAGCAAGCTCGCTCCCACAGGGTTCAGAGTTTGGCTTTTACTGCCGGTAACGCATCTTTCCCATCCACTGTCTTCACCCCGTCCAGCCACTTATCCAGCACAGCCGGATTAGCCTTGATCCATGCCTTGGCCGCATCAGCATTGCTGACCTTCTTGTTCACCACTTCGGCCATGATGCTGTTCTCCATTTCCTGGGTGAAACTCAGGTTGGTGAGCAGTTTGCCGACGTTCGGACAGGCCTGTGCATAACCTTTGCGGGTCAGGGTGTGGACGCTGCCGGTGTCGCCGAAGTATTTCTCGCCGCCCTTCAGGTAATGCATTTTCAGTTGCACGTTCATCGGGTGGGGGGTCCAGCCGAGGAACGTCACGAACTTCTGTTTTTTCACCGCGCGAGACACTTCCGCCAGCATTGCCTGCTCGCTGGACTCGACCAGTTTCCACTGGCCCATGTCGAAGTCGTTCTTCTTGATGATTTCCTGCAAGGAGATGTTGGCGGGAGCGCCGGAGCCGATGCCGTAGATCTTCTTGTCGAACTTGTCGGCGTATTTGTTCAGGTCGGAAAAGTTATGCACACCCGCGTCCCAGACGTAATCCGGGACGGCGAGCGTGAATTCGGTGCCATCCAGGTTCTTCGCCAGTTGAGTGACATCGCCGGTGGCCACGAACTTGTCGTAGAAGCCCTGTTGTGCCGGCATCCAGTTACCGAGAAACACATCGACCTGGCCATCTTTCAAGCCGCCAAAGGTGATCGGCACTGCAAGCGTGTCGACCTTGGCCTTGTAGCCCATGCCGTCCAGCAGAAACCCGGTGATGGCATTGGTGGCGGCAATGTCGCTCCAGCCAGGGTCGGCCATTTTCACCGTCTCGCAACTCTGATCGGCATACGCCGACGCACTGCCCAGAGCCAGAAGCCCGACCGTCATTGCTGTGGATAACCTACGCATGGCATTCCCCTTAACATTATTGGTTTTGGCAGGGTTGTGGATAACGTGCTTTACGCTCCAGATCGTCGAGGTCGATGTGGTTGCGCATGTACTGCTGACTGGCGTCCACCAGTGGCTGATGATCCCAGCTCTTTAGCTTGCCGATGGTTAATGCCTCGGCGACAAAACGTCGGCGTCGCTGGCTGGCGAGCACTTGTTGGTGGATCGCCGGGATATCCCATTTGGCCCGGGCTTCGGCGAGAAATTCATCGAAAAGCGACCTATGTTGCGGCGATTGGCTGAGTTCTTCCAGTTCGCGCGGGTCGTTGTGTACGTCGAAGAGTAGGCAAGGGTCGTCCTCGCTGTAGATGAATTTGTAGTCGCCGCGGCGAATCATCATCAGCGGGCTGATGGTGCCTTCGGCCATGTACTCGCCGAAGACCTCGTCATGACCGCCCTGCCCTTGCAGGTGCGAAACCAGCGAGCGGCCATCCAGCGGCAGCCCCGGCTCCAGCGAACCCCCGGCCAGTTCCACGAAGGTCGGCAACAGATCAGCAGTGGAGACCGCCGCGCTGACCCGGCCAGCCCCGAATTGCCCCGGCGCACTGATCAACAGCGGCACGCGGGCGGCCATTTCGTACCAGTGCATTTTGTACCAGAGACCCCGCTCGCCGAGCATGTCGCCGTGGTCGCCAGAGAACACGATGATGGTGTCGTCGATCAGGCCGGTTTCCTCGAGTGTTTGCAGGAGTTTGCCGACGTTGCTGTCGATATAGCTGCACGCACCGAAATATGCACGACGCGCATCGCGGATCTTATCCACAGGCAGCGGTTTGTCCCACAGGTCGTAAACCTTGAGCAAACGCTGGGAGTGCGGATCAAGTTCGGTCTGCGCCGGAGTTTCGGGTAACGGGATGTCGGCGTCGTTGTACATATCCCAGAAAGCCTTGGGAATGGTGTACGGGTCGTGTGGGTGGGTCATCGAAACGGTCAGGCAAAACGGCTGATCTCCCTCCTCGCGGATGTGATCGAACAAATACTGCTGAGCCTTGAACACCACCTCTTCGTCGAAATCCAGCTGATTGGTGCGCACGCACGGCCCGGCTTGCAACACTGAAGACATGTTGTGAAACCAGGTCGGACGCACGTCTGGTTCGTCCCAGTTCACAGACCAGCCGTAATCGGCCGGGTAGATATCGCTGGTCAGGCGTTCTTCATAGCCGTGCAGCTGATCCGGTCCGCAGAAATGCATCTTGCCCGACAGCGCGGTGCGGTAGCCGAGTCGACGCAAGTAGTGGGCATAAGTCGGTACATCGGCGGGGAAATCGGCCGCGTTGTCGTAGGCGCCGATCTTGCTCGGCAATTGACCGCTGACCAGGGTAAAACGCGACGGCGCGCACAGTGGGCTGTTGCAATAAGCGGCGTCGAACACCACGCCTTCGGCGGCGAGGCGGCTGAGATTAGGCAGTTTGATGGGCGAAGGGCCGTAAAACGGCAACATTGGCGCGGCCATCTGATCGGCCATGATGAAAAGAATATTCTTGCGCTTCATGTGATCGCGGCATTCCATAGTGAATATTTATGCGAGAGTGCTGCGATCGAGCATGTAGCCCATGCAATTTGTGGTAAAGCCCATGCGCGGCAATGACTAGGATAAGCACAGCTTATGTATGACGCCCTTGGTGATTTGTCTTTGGATTTGCTTCGCGCCTTTGAAGCGGCGGCCCGTCAACGCAGCTTTACGGCGGCCGCAGTGGAGCTTGGCACCACGCAACCGGCCATCAGCCAGCAGATCAAACGGTTGGAAGAGCAACTCGGGACGCGGCTGTTCGACCGAATCTATCGCGGCATCGAATTGACCGAGGCCGGGACGATCCTGTTTGAGCAGGTTCAGCTCGGATTGCAGAATATCGATGCAGGATTGAGCGCGATCAGTGCACAGCACCAACATGAAGTGTTGCAGGTCGCCACCGATTTCGCCTTCGCCGCGTATTGGCTGATGCCGCGCTTGCACCGCTTTCATGCCGCCAATCCTCAAGTGGATGTCAGCCTGGTCACCAGCGAACGCAGCCTCAATATGCTGCGCACCGATATTGATGTGGCGGTGTTGTTTGGTGATGGCCGATTCAAGCAGGGCGAAAGCCATTGGCTGTTCAGCGAAGAAGTCTTTCCGGTGTGCAGCCCGCTGCTGTTGAAGGATCGTCCCCTGCCCTTGCCGTCCCAGTCATTGCTCGAGTTCCCGCTGCTGCACCTTCGAGGCGAAAACAGCAGCAACTGGTTCGACTGGAGCGGCGTATTTCGGGAGTTGGGGATTGCTTCGGCACCAGCGCCTGGGCAATTGCGCTTCGACAATTACACGCTGTTGATTCAAGCGGCGATTGGCGGCCAAGGGGTGGCGATTGGGTGGCGGCACCTTGTGGATAACTTGCTGGCGCAAGGTTTGTTGTGCCGACCGATTGCGGAAACGGTCATTTCCAGGCTCGGCTATTACGTGGTCCTGCCTCAGCGAAAACGGCGTGGAGCGCTGATTCAACAGTTTGTGGACTGGCTGATGGCTGAGCAGGCCAGCAGTGCGCAATCGTTGAATGGCCTGCCGCTGCCGTCGATTGCCTTTTGAAGCGAAAAGATCGCAGCCTGCGGCAGCTCCTACAGGGGGGCCGCGCCCGGCAAAGATCGATGCCGATACGCGGAGCCCTGTAGGAGCTGCCGCAGGCTGCGATCTTTACGAGTCTGAAG
>NZ_JBBWCB010000020.1:0-61720 GCF_039888995.1 Pseudomonas rossensis
GGCGGGGATGGATAGGGCCAGCGGCAATCTTGAAGCTGCAAGCCGCAAGAACGGGCAAAAGCGGCTTTGCAGGATGTCGTAAATGGACATGCCACCACGGCCCTGTGGGAGCGAGCTTGCTCGCGATAGCGGCGGGTCAGTCACAGAAATGTTGAATGTGCTGCCGTCATCGCGAGCAAGCTCGCTCCCACAGGGACTGCGGTGTTCTTTAGAGGAGTTTGTGCTCCATCGCGTACTTCACCAGTTCCGCCAGGGAGGTGATGTTGAGTTTCTGCATCAGCCGCGCCTTGTGGGTGCTGATGGTTTTACTGCTCAAGGCCAGTTGCTGGGCGATGTCGTTGACGTTGGCGCCCTGGGCCAGGCGTTCGAACACCGAGAATTCGCGCTCAGACAACAACGAGTGCAACGGCCGCGAATCGGTCAGGCCGACTTCGAAGACCATACGGTCGGCCAGGTCCGGGTCGATGTAACGCCCGCCCGCCGCGACCTTGCGGATCGCCGTCAGCAGCAGTGCCGGATCGCTGTCCTTGGTCGCATAACCCGCGGCGCCAACCTTCAACGCTCGGGCGGCCATTTGCGCTTCGTCGTGCATCGACAACACCAGAATCGCCGGCGGATTGTTCAGCGCGCGAATCCGCGGAATCGCCTCCAGCCCGTTAACCCCGGGCATGGAGATGTCCAGCAAGACCACTTCGCAGGGAACATGGCGCAAGGTCTCGAGCAATTGCTCGCCATTACTCGCCTCCCCTACCACCAGCAAATCCTTGGCCAGGCCGATCAATTGCTTGATGCCTTCGCGGACGATGGTGTGGTCTTCGGCTACCAGTACACGGATCACTTACTTCTCCTCATCCAGCGGCACTCGCACGCTCAGGGTCGTGCCTTCACCCGGTTCACTCTCAAGCGACAATTGCCCGCCCATGATCAACACTCGCTCGCGCATGCCGACCACCCCGAAGGAGGTTGACCTACCGGTTGCGGGGACAAATCCTACGCCATCATCGCTGACGGTCAGACACAACTCGTCGCCTTCCAGCGCCAATGTCAGTTCGACAGTATGCGCCTGGGCATGGCGCATAACATTGGTCAGCGCTTCCTGAAGGATCCGGAACAGGCCAATAGCCTTGGCATCACTGAGCACCGGCAGGTTCTCCGGCACCTGCACCAGACACGGAATCTGCGTGCGCGCCTCGAATCGGCGGGCCTGCCACTCGATGGCCGAGGCGATCCCGGCGTCGAGAATCGGCGGTCGCAGCGCTGTGGCCACGTCGCGTACCAATTGGAACAGCTGCGCTATCAGTCGCTTCATGCTGTTCAAGCGTTCGTTCAGACCGGGGTCGAGCTGCGCGTAGGCCAGTTCGCACATGGAGGTTTCCAGCTTCAGCACGGTGAGCATCTGACCCAGCTCGTCGTGAACTTCCCGGGCGATGCGGGCCTTTTCCTCCTCCCGCACGCTCTCCAGGTGCGCGGACAATTCGCGTAACTGCTCGCGAGAGCTGGCCAGTTCCAGTTCGATGCGCTTGCTCTCGCTGATGTCCCAGACGATCCCGTCCCAGACATAGGCGCCGTCTTCGAGTCGGCGGGTGATGGCCTTGATTTCGGCCCAGCGCTGTTCGCCGGATCGGGTGAGAATCCGTCCCTGCCACGACCAGTCACTGTCGGTATCCAGCGCATGGTCCTGGGTTTGGTGATAACTGGCCTTGTCGTCGGGGTGCACCAGGCTGCGCAGGCCTTTGTCGCGATGGGCCAGGGTGGCGGGTGAGTAACCCACCAGGCTCTCACTGCCTTCACTGATGTAGGCAAAGTCGATCTGCCCCGTCACCGGTGCTCGCTCCAGACGAAAGACCAGTCCTGGAACGTTGGCGGCGATCCCTTGCAGACGCGCTTCGCTTTCCTGCAACGCGGCCAATGCACGGCGGCGCTCGGTGACGTCGTTGAGGTAAACCACCAGGTATTCGCCGTCGCGAAACCGCAAAAAGCTCAGCGAAACGTCCACCGGCAGATTGCTGCCATCCGCCCGTACGCAGTTGGTTTCGAAACTTTGCGGGCCTTCCTCGCTGGCCCGGGCGCGTTTCCACAGGTTCAGCCAGCGGTCCATGTGCAAGCCGGGTTCGAAGTCGATCAGCGGCCGATCAATGATCCCGCCCGCCGGATAACCCAGCATGGTTTCGGCCGCTCGATTGGCGTAGCGCACATGGCTGTCCCAGTTGACCCAAAGGATACCGACGGTGCTCTGGTCGATGGAAAACTGCGTGAGGCTCAAGGCTTCTTCGCTGGCGGCACGCAACGCAATGTCTTCGCGCGCGGCCCGCAAACGATGCTCAAGACTGTGCTGCTGCCGACGCTGCCAGAACACGATGGCCATGCTGCTGAGCATCAACACCACCAACAGCAGGCAGAGGTTTTGCCAGAACCCCGGGGACTCGGTCAGCCTCGGGTATTTGGGTTGCAGCCATTGGTTGTGCAGTTGCTCCAGGTCCTTGGCCGGGATCGCCCGCAGCGCGCTTTCGACGATGCCGGCCAGTTCCGGCCAGTCCCGGCGCGTGGCCACCCGCAACAGTTGCGGCAGGCCGATATCCCCGACCACCACCAGCCCGGCGAACTCAGGTTCGACGGACAAACGCCCCAGCTGCGCTTCGTCGACCACGGCGTAACTGGCCTGCTGACTCAATAACAGTTGCAGTGCCTGACGCTCGATCGGTACGCCTTGAAGGTTTAGATGCGGGTAATTGCTGCGCAGGTAATCGGCGGTGGCGCCGGGCATGCGCACGGCGACGCGGGTCTGGCTGTCGAGTTTTTCCAGCTCCACCACGCCGGTGCTTTTCTGGTCGCTGACCACCAGTTGCGGCACCCGCATATACGGGTCGGAAAACTGCCAGAGCCGCAGGCCACCGGGGGTTTGGGTCAGCCCCGGAGCGATGTCGATTTCACCCTCGCGCGCGGCGGCTTCCAGTTGCGCCAGGTCGGGAAAGTTGCGCCAGCTCAGCTCGACTTTGAGCGCCTTGGCCAGCCACTTCATCAGTTCGACATTGACCCCGGACAAACGCTGCAAGCGGCGATCGTATTGGGCGTAGGGCACCTGCAACACCAGCCCTACGCGCAATTCGCCATGTTGCGCCAGCCATTGCTGCTGGCCCGCGGACAATTGCGCGACGTGCACCGGTGGCGCGGGAGCCGCCCAGCCCATCAAGGGAAACCACAAACAGCCGATAACCCACAGGCAGCGAAAACGCATCATCGAAATCTCACACACTGACAAATACTGACCAACCCATTAGGCTGCCGGAATAACTTCTGGCCTGGAATATCCGATGCCCCCTGTCTACCGCCTGGCACTGCCAGCATTGTGCCTGTCGCTGATCCTGCCTTGTGCCTTTTCCGTCGAGGCCGCCGACCCGGCGCCTGCCACTACGGGAACACCCGCCGAAGAAAAACCGGTCGAGCGCCAGCCGCTGCTTGAGCGTAGTCAGGAAGAAGCGTCTGCACTTGAGCGACAGATCCCGGCTCAGGAACAGCAGCAACTGCAAGCGGGCAGCGACACGTTTCTGGCCTTGTGGAAACCGGCCAATACCGGCGAACCCAAAGGCGCGGTGATTATCATCCCGGGCGCCGGCGAAACCGTTGACTGGCCGCAAGCAATCGGTCCATTGCGACGTAAATTGCCGGACGCCGAATGGAGCAGCCTGAGTATCACCTTGCCGGACCTGCAAAGCGATGCCATTGCGCCGCGTATCGTAGAAGTGGCACCCACACCCAAAGCCCCTGACACCGGCAGCAAAGACTCGACCACCGCCGCGCCCATCGAAAAAGCGGCGGGCGGTGAAGCGGAGGTGGCGGACAAGGCGATCGCCGAAACCACCGAGGAACAGGCAAAAGCCGACGCCGAACGAATCTTCGCCCGCATCGACGCCGCCATCGCCTACGCCGAACAGCAAAGCGCTCGCAGCATTGTCGTTCTGGGGCATGGCACTGGCGCTTACTGGGCCGCGCGCTACCTGAGCGAAAAGCAGCCCTCGCAAGTGGAGAAGTTTGTGATGGTCGCCGCTCAGATGCCGGCGAAAGCCAAACCAGAGCTGGCCGAACTGACACCGAGCCTGAAGCTGCCCACCGCAGACATCTTCTATATGGACAAGCCGCTGGATCGCAACCTGGCGCTGGAACGCTTGCAAGCCAGCAAACGTTTGAAGACTTCGGGGTTCAGTCAGGTCTCGCTCAAGGCTTTGCCGGGTAATTCCAAGGCTGAGCAAGAGCAGCTGTTCCGTCGGGTGCGGGGCTGGTTGAGTCCGCAGAACGCGAATTAAGCAAAAGCAAAAGAAAAAGCAAAAGATCGCAGCCTGCGGCAGCTCCTACAGGTGTACGCATAACCCGGTGTAGGAGCTGCCGCAGGCTGCGATCTTTTGATCTTCCGGGCCACTACCGAAAATCCCGCCGCTCGCGAATCAATGTGTAGGCGCTATGCAGTTCGCGAGTCTTGTCTGTGGCTTCACGCACCTGCAGCGCCGTCGCACCGCTGCCGGCGATCTTGTCCGGGTGATGGCGACTCAGCAAGCGTCGATAAGCACGCTTGATCTGCGCCGGCTCGCTGGTCGCCGAAACGCCCAAAAGCCGCAGAGCATCTTGATAGGTCAGCGCACTGCTGGCCTGTGCAAACTTGTGCTGCTCGTAATCGGCCGACAGCGCCTGCACCTGTCGTGACGTCCAGCCCAGCCATTTACCCCACTGTCTGATCAGCTCTCGCTCAGCGCTACCGGCGCGGCCATCAGCCCAAATCATCCGCCAACAGGCGCGCAAGACGCCTTCGGCCGCATGGGGCTGAGCGCTCAAGCGGCGCAAATAACCGCGCAACCGGTCATCTCCCGACTTGCCACGATTGAACGCGGCAATGGCCCGACGCTGGGCCGACTCGGTCATTTCCAGCGAACGCATTTCCTGACGGGCCTGCTGGATGTGGCCTTCCACCACCCGTCCATCGCACTTGGCCAGCCGCCCCAACAACACAAACAGCAGTTCATCGTTGCGCAGCACCGAGCGGCCACCGAGCTTTTCTCGCAAGTGCGCCCAGCTCTGCAAGTGCAAGTGCCGGTCCAGCACCTGCCCCAACAAGGCGCCAAGCATGGCCCCCGGAATGCTGGCGATGTAAAAGCCCGCTCCGGCTCCAATCAGAGTCCCTGGCCACAACATGTCAGCGTCTCGCTTCTAACAGGGTTTCGACTTCAGCCAGACGTTCGTGAGTGCCAACATCCACCCAATGTCCATTCAAGTGCTCGCCGGTGACGTGTCCATCGGCCATGGCCTTGCGCAGCAGCGGTGCAAGCTTGAACGCCCCGGCAGAGCATCCTTCGAACAGCTGCGGGTGCAGCACCGCGATGCCGCTGTAGGTCAGGGTTGCAGTATCTGGCTGACCGTCGCGTACTTGCCCGTCGATCAGGCTGAAATCGCCGGCCGGATGATGGGCCGGGTTATCCGCCAACACCAAATGCGCCAGCCCGGTGATGGGTTGGTGCAACACGCTGAAGTCGTAGTCGGTCCAGATGTCACCGTTGACCACCATAAAGGCCTCGTCACCCAGCAACGGCAGCGCACGGAAAATCCCGCCTCCGGTTTCCAGTGGCTCACCTTCCGGCGAGTACTGAATACGTACGCCGTATTGCGAGCCATCACCCAGGTAGTTTTCGATCAGTTGGCCGAGCCAGGCATGGTTGATCACCACCTCGGTAAACCCCGCCACCGCCAAGGCTTTCAAGTGATACTCGATCAACGGTATACCGCCCGCGCGAACCAGCGGTTTCGGCGTGGTCAGGGTCAGCGGGCGCATGCGCTCGCCTTTGCCTGCTGCCAGAATCATTGCCTTCATGCATTCGCTCCAGCACGCAGACTCAGCAGCAACACATCCAGCTCGGCCAGTTCAGGACGGCGGGCGATCACGGCGTCTATATAAGCAAAGAAGCGCGGCACATCGCCGAGATAGCGCGGCTTGCCGTCGCGGTGGCAGATGCGGGCAAAGATGCCGATCACTTTCAGGTGCCGCTGCACGCCCATCAGGTCACTGGCACGCAGGAACTCTTCGAAGTCGGGCTGAACCGGGATCCCGAGATCGCCCGCTTGCTGCCAGTAAACTTCCAGCCAGCCGCGCACACGCTCCTCGGGCCAGCTGAGGAACGCATCCTTGAACAGGCAGGTCACGTCGTAGGTCACGGGGCCATAGACGGCGTCCTGGAAATCCAGCACGCCGGGATTTGGCTCGCTGAGCATCAGGTTGCGCGGCATGTAATCGCGGTGCACCAGCACTTTAGGCTGGGCCAGTGCGCTGTCGATCAATAGCTCGGTCACGTTCTGCCAGAGCATTTGCTGCGCCGAGTCGAACTCGATGCCCAACTCGCGCTTCACGTACCACTCAGGGAACAATTCCAGCTCGCGTCGCAGCAGCGCCACGTCATAACTTGGCAACGGTGCAACCATCGGCAACTGCTGAAAAGCCAGCAGCGCTTGCAGGGCATCCTTGAACAAATCGTCGGCATTTTCGCTGTCGATCACGTCAAGGTAAGTCTTGTTGCCCAGGTCATTGAGCAAAAGAAAACCACGTTCGAGGTCTTCGGCATAAATTTTCGGAACATTTATTCCGGATTTCGCCAGCAAAAAAGCGATATCCACGAAGGGTTTACAGTTTTCCTGGGGCGGTGGCGCGTCCATCACGACGAAGCTTCTGCCCTCGCCTTCCCAGCGGAAATAGCGTCGGAAACTCGCATCGCTGCTGGCCGCGGTCAACGTGGCCGGGGGTACGACACCCCAACCCTGTTCTGCAAAGAGGGCAGCCAATTGCTCATCGAGCCAAACTTTCAGGTGTTGCAAACGTACATCTTGGTCAGGCATTGCAAGGGTCTCCGACGGCGCTAGCCGTCAAGCGGGTCATGCTTTATTATCCAGCATCTTTTTCAGACCATCGAGAGGCGTGCGGCCCACACCGCGGGCAGATGGCACGCAGGAAGCCCGGACTAATAAGATGGCATTGAAATCCCCCGCGTTTCGTAAAAAATTTCCGTTGTTGGTTACCGGCAGTCTGCTGGCCCTGCAACCTCTAGCCACTTCGTTCGTGGTTGCCGCGGAACAGTATGACTGCTCAGTCTCTGCTTCGGGTGCCTGGAACTGTGCGCCAAAATCTCCAGCAGCTGCGCTGCCACCTCGCCCCGTCCATGACGGCAGTGCGGCGGTAAGCACGAGCGGCGAGACTCCGGCCGACAGCGGTTTTAGTCAAGACACCGGCGCCAAGCCTGTGCTGGTGACCGAATCCAAGGGCCGCGGCCTGAAGTCGCGTAGCGAAGACTACAGTCACCTCGACTGGGTTCCGCGCGAGAAGCTCACTGCAGCGCAATTGGCCGAAACCGGTCCTTACTGCGCTGGTTCCTATATCGAACCGATTCGTCCTGGCATGAATGACAAGACGAATAAAAGTGACGCTCCGACCTTTCTCGGCGCCAAAGCCTCTCGCTATAAGCAGGATGAGCAGGTCGCGACCCTGGCGGGTGACGTGGTCATGCGTCAAGGCAGCATGCAGGTCGAAGCCGACGAAGCGAACCTCTACCAGGCCGAGAGCCGTGGCGAACTGAGTGGCAACGTCCGTGTTCGCGACAACGGCGCCCTGATCGTGGGCGACCACGCCGACGTGCAGCTCGACACCGGTGAAGCCAAGGTCGACAACGCCGAATACGTGATGCATAAATCCCGTATCCGCGGTAATGCGCTGTACGCCAAGCGTGCCGAAAACGCGATCATCCGCCTCAAGGATGGTACGTACACCACGTGCGAACCGGACAGCAACGCCTGGCAGCTCAAGGGCAACAACATCACCTTGAACCCGGCCACCGGTTTCGGTACCGCGACCAACGTGACGCTGCGGGTCAAAGACATTCCGGTCCTTTACACGCCGTACATCTATTTCCCGATCGACGACCGTCGCCAGTCCGGCTTCCTGCCGCCGACCATCGGCACCGGCACCGATACCGGCTTCATGCTGGTCACACCGTATTACTTCAACCTGGCACCGAACTACGATGCCACGTTGTACCCGCGCTACATGAGCAAGCACGGCTTGTTGATGGAAGGCGAATTCCGTTACCTGACCCCGTCCAGCGAAGGTCAGTTCGGCGCCGCGTACCTCAACGACGAAGACACTGATCGCAGCAAGCAGACCGACTACCAGAAAAACCGCTACATGTATAACTGGCAGCACAAGGGCGGTCTCGACTCGCGCGTTCTGACACAAGTCGATTACACCAAGATCAGCGATCCGTATTACTTCCAGGATCTGGAAACCGATCAGATCGGGGTAAAAAGCTCTGACTTCGTGAACCAGCAGGGTTCTGTCACCTATCGTGGCGATAGCTACACCGCTCGTTTGAATGCACAGGCTTATCAGCTCGCGACCGTTTCGGACATTACACCGTACGACCGCTTGCCGCAGATCACTTTCAATGGTCAGTTGCCGACTCACCCTGGCGGCTTGAATTTCGACTATGAGACAGAAGTCGTACGGTTTGACCGTGACCTGAAGGACGGTGACTTCGTAAACGAAGATGGCACCGCTGAACCGCGCCTTGATAGAAACGTTCAAGGCCTTGCACGTGCCAACGGCGACCGTTTGAATCTCAAGCCAGGTGTCAGCCTGCCTTTGGACTGGACTTATGGCTTCGTGAAGCCATCGCTCAAGTACCAATACACCCAGTACCAACTGGACCTGGACGGTACCGGCAAAAGCCAGATTGACGCGCAAACCGCGGAGCAGCAAAAGCTCAACGGTACCTTCAGCAGCAGCCAGAACCGTGGCGTGCCGATCGCCAGTATCGACAGCGGCCTGTACTTCGATCGCAACACCCAATGGTTCGGCAAGAACTATCGCCAGACCCTCGAACCGCGCCTGTTCTACCTGTACGTCCCTGAAACGGACCAGGAAGACATTCCGGTCTTCGACACCGGCGAATACACCTTCAACTACGCGTCGCTGTTCCGTGACAACCGCTTCTCCGGCGCCGACCGCGTCGGCGACGAGAACAAACTGTCTCTGGGCGTAACCAACCGCTGGATCGAAGACAATGGCTTCGAACGTCAACGCATCAGCGTCGGCCAGGCCGTGTACTTCAAGGATCGCGAAGTTCAGTTGCCGGGTATCGATGCAAAAACCCGCGACGATGCGCAGGCTAATGTCTCGCCTTATGCGCTGGAATACGAATACCGCTGGAACCGCGATTGGCGCACCACGGCCGATTACAACTGGGACCCGGACAGCCGCAGCCCTCGCTCGGGCAGCGCGATGTTCCACTACCAGCCTGAAGACAACCCGAACAAGGTCATCAACGCCGGCTATCGCTATCGCAATGACCAGATCCGTTACGACCAGAACACCGGCAAATGGCAAGTCGGCGGTGGTGACTACGGCACCCCAGGCCAACCTGGCTACGTGAAGGACTACTACAAGATTGAGCAGCACGATTTCTCGGTGATCTGGCCGATCGTGCCGCAATGGAACGCCATCAGCCGCTGGCAGTATGACTACAACCGTAACCGTACCCTGGAAGCTTTCGGTGGTTTCGAGTACGACAACTGCTGCTGGAAACTGCGCCTGATCAACCGTTACTGGGTTTCGTATGACGAGTTCAGTCAGAACGCCCCGGAAAACGAAAAAGGCGACCACGGCATCTTCCTACAAATTGTTCTGAAGGGACTCGGCGGCCTCACCGGCGCCAAAGTAGAGAGCTTCCTCGACAAAGGCATCCAAGGTTATCGTGAACGTGAAGACCAAGCTTTCTGATTGTCTGCGCCCGCTGATGCTGGGCGCGCTGTTCCTGGGTACCGCGGCGAACGCCGCGGTACAGTCCATCGATAAAGTGGTGGCCATTGTCGACAACGACGTGGTCATGCAGAGCCAACTGGACCAACGCGTCCATGAAGTTCAGCAAACCATCGCCAAGCGCGGTTCAGCCGTGCCGCCGGCCGGCGTGCTGGACCAGCAGGTGCTTGAGCGCCTGATCGTCGAAAACCTGCAACTGCAGATCGGCGAACGTTCCGGTATCCGCATTACCGATGAAGAACTGAACCAGGCTGTCGGCACCATTGCCCAGCGAAACAACATGTCCGTGGATCAATTCCGCGCCGCCCTGACTCGCGATGGTCTGTCTTATGAAGACGCCCGCGACCAGATTCGCCGCGAGATGGTCATCAGCCGTGTGCGTCAGCGTCGTGTGGCCGAGCGTATCCAGGTTTCCGAACAGGAAGTGAAGAACTTCCTCGCTTCCGACCTTGGCAAAATGCAGCTGTCCGAAGAATTCCGCCTGGCCAACATCCTGATTCCTACGCCGGAAAGCGCCAACTCCGACGCGATTCAGAATGCAGCCAAACAGGCAGACGCGGTTTACCAACAGCTCAAGCAAGGCGCTGACTTCGGTCAGTTGGCAATCGCCAAATCCGCCAGCGAAACCGCACTGGAAGGTGGCGACATGGGCTGGCGTAAAGCCGGTCAGCTGCCACCTCCGTTCGATCGCATGCTTAGCACCATGACTGTCGGCGACATCACTCAACCGATGCGCACACCGGGCGGCTTCATCATCCTGAAGATCCTCGACAAGCGTGGCGGTGAGACTCAGACACGCGATGAAGTGCACGTGCGTCATATCCTGGTCAAACCGAGTCCGATCCGCGACGAAGCAAAAACCAAAGCCCTCGCTGAGTCCCTCTACACCCGAATCGAAGCGGGCGAAGATTTCGGCGAATTGGCGAAAAGCTTCTCGGAAGATCCGGGTTCCGCCCTCAACGGTGGCGACCTGAACTGGATCGACCCGAATGCACTGGTGCCTGAATTCCGCGAAGTGATGGCCAAGACCCCGCAAGGTCAGCTGTCCAAGCCGTTCCAGACCCAATATGGCTGGCATGTTCTGGAAGTCCTTGGCCGTCGTGCCACTGACAGCACCACCCAGGCCCGCGAGCAGCAAGCAATGACCGTATTGCGTAACCGCAAATATGACGAAGAGCTGCAAACCTGGCTGCGTCAGATCCGTGACGAAGCGTACGTAGAGATCAAACTCCCTGGTGCAGACCAGGCAGCGCAGTGAAACCCAAACGTTTCGCGCTGACACCCGGTGAACCGGCCGGCATAGGTCCTGACCTGTGCCTGCTGCTCGCCTCGCAAGCCCAGCCACATCCCCTGATTGCCATTACCAACCGCGACCTGCTCCTTGAGCGGGCCGTGCAGCTGGGTGTGGTTGTCGATTTGCTGCCGGTAAACCCGGACAGCTGGCCGGATGTACCCGCGCCAGCCAACAGCGTGTATGTCTGGGATACACCGCTCAACGCCAAGGTCACTGCCGGGCAACTGGACAAGGCCAACGCGGCTTTCGTTCTCGAAACCCTGACTCGAGCTGGCCAAGGCTGCCTGGACGGGCATTTTGCCGGCATGATCACAGCCCCTGTGCACAAGGGCGTGATCAATGAATCCGGGATCGCCTTTTCCGGGCACACAGAATTTCTCGCCGACCTGACCCATACCGCACAAGTGGTGATGATGCTCGCTACTCGCGGATTGCGCGTGGCGCTGGTCACCACTCACCTGCCTCTTCGCGAGATTGCCGATGCGATCACGCCGGAGCGTCTGGAACGGGTCACGCGAATTCTGCACGCCGATCTACAAGAAAAATTCGGCATTGCCCAGCCACGCATCCTCGTGTGTGGGCTCAACCCCCATGCTGGCGAAGGCGGACACCTGGGCCATGAAGAAATCGACATTATCGAACCTACATTAGAGCGCCTGCGCGGCGAAGGAATGGACCTTCGTGGCCCCCTGCCCGCCGACACTCTGTTTACCCCCAAGTATCTGGAGCACTGTGATGCAGTGCTGGCGATGTACCACGACCAGGGCCTGCCTGTGCTGAAGTACAAAGGCTTCGGTGCGGCAGTCAACGTGACCCTCGGCTTGCCGATCATCCGCACATCGGTCGACCACGGCACTGCCCTGGACCTGGCCGGCAGCGGCAAAATCGATACCGGCAGCCTGCAAGTCGCCCTGGAAACCGCCTACCAGATGGCCGAGACCCGTTTATGACCGAGCATTACCAACACCGTGCGCGCAAGCGCTTCGGCCAGAACTTCCTGCACGATGCCGGCGTAATCGACCGCATCCTGCGCGCCATCCACGCCAAGCCCGAAGACCGTCTACTGGAAATCGGCCCTGGCCAGGGTGCGCTGACTCAAGGCCTGCTGAACAGCGGCGCCCAGTTGGACGTGGTGGAACTGGACAAGGATCTGATCCCGATCCTTAACCAGCAGTTCGCCGGCAAGAGCAATTTCAACCTGCATCAGGGCGACGCGCTGAAGTTCGACTTCACCAGCCTGAACGCCGCGCCGAACAGCCTGCGGGTGGTCGGCAACCTGCCGTACAACATCTCTACGCCGCTGATTTTTCACCTTCTGCATAACGCCAGCCTGATTCGCGACATGCATTTCATGCTGCAAAAGGAAGTGGTCGAGCGCCTGGCAGCAGGCCCTGGTGGCGGTGACTGGGGTCGCTTGTCGATCATGGTTCAGTATCACTGCCGGGTTGAACATCTGTTCAACGTTGGCCCGGGCGCGTTCAATCCGCCGCCCAAAGTCGATTCGGCGATCGTGCGCCTGGTGCCTCACGCGGTACTTCCGCACCCGGCAAAAGATCACAAGCTGTTGGAGCGTGTCGTGCGCGAAGCCTTTAACCAGCGCCGCAAGACCTTGCGCAACACCCTCAAGCTGCTGCTGAGCAACGCTGAAATCGAAGCCGCCGGCGTTGATGGCAGCCTGCGCCCCGAACAACTCGATCTGGCCGCCTTCGTGCGCCTGGCCGACAAGCTCAGCGAACAAGTCCTACAGAAGCCCGACGCCGACTGACAGGCTATGAGCGTTATCGGGTAGGACACCAGCCTTCATGTCTGGTTTACTACCCGATACTTGGCCTAGACTGATCTCCATCAGCTACGCCCCGCGTTCCGCTTCGTTTAAGGCCTCTTGCATGTCCGATCCTCGTTACCAGGTCGACGTCAGCGTCGTCACCCGCTATCTGGCAGAACAATCGCAACCCGAGCAAAACCGCTTTGCCTTCGCCTACACCATCACCGTGCACAACAATGGCGAGCTACCGGCCAAACTGTTGTCGCGGCACTGGGTGATCACCGACGGTGACGGGCATGTCGAAGAGGTTCGCGGTGCGGGCGTTGTTGGCCAGCAACCATTGATAGATGTGGGCGAAAGCCACACCTACAGCAGCGGCACCGTCATGACCTCCGAGGTCGGCACGATGCAGGGCACTTATGAAATGGTTGCCGACGACGGCAAACACTTCGACGCCATCATCGCCCCATTCCGTCTGGCGGTGCCCGGAGCCCTGCACTGATGGCAACGTACGCCGTCGGCGATCTGCAAGGCTGCCTTCAAGCATTGCAATGCCTGCTCAAGCAGGTCGCCTTCGACCCGACACGGGATCGTCTGTGGCTGGTAGGCGACCTGGTCAACCGTGGGCCGCAGTCCCTGGAAACCTTGCGCTTCCTCCATAGCATCCGCGAATCGCTGGTATGCGTGCTCGGCAACCACGACCTGCACTTGCTGGCGGCAGGGAAAAACATCGAACGCTTGAAGAAGTCCGACACCCTGCTCGAGATTCTCGCAGCGCCCGATTCCGCGGAACTGCTGGCGTGGCTGCGTCAGCAAAAGCTCATGCATTACGACGAACAGCGCGATGTCGCCCTGGTACATGCTGGCATTCCGCCCCAGTGGTCACTGCGCAAGGCCTTGAAGTATGCCGCCGAAGTAGAGACTGCATTGCGCGATGACAACCTGTTGCCGCCCTACCTCGATGGCATGTACGGCAACGATCCGGCGAAATGGGACAACGACCTCAAAGGCGTGACACGCCTGCGGGTGATCACCAACTATTTCACCCGCATGCGGTTTTGTACCGCCGAGGGTAAGCTTGACCTCAAAAGCAAGGAAGGCCTCGACAATGCGCCACCGGGCTACAAACCCTGGTTTCAGCACAAAGAGCGCAAGACCAAGGGCCTGAAGATCATCTTCGGCCACTGGGCCGCTCTGGAAGGCCGATGCAATGAGCCGGGCATCTCGGCCCTCGACACCGGTTGTGTCTGGGGTGGCGCACTGACCCTCATGAATGTCGACAGCGGTGAACGCCTGTCTTGCAAATGCGACGAGCATGGCCTTGCCCTGCCGCCAGTCGCCGCACTTATCCCCGAACCATCGTCAGCAAGCGCCCCGCGCTAGACTGCGCTTTCAGCCGAGCCACAGGAGCCCGCAATGAGCGAATTCAAACGTATCCCCCCGGAACAGGCCCAGGCCCTGCGCGAACTAGGCGCGGTGGTGGTCGATGTTCGCGACCCAGCGACCTTTGCCGCACTGCACATCGCCGGCTCGAAGCATCTGGATAACCACTCCATCTCGGATTTCATCCGCGCTGCCGACCTCGACGCACCGACCGTGGTCGTCTGCTACCACGGCAATTCCAGCCAGAGCGCCGCTGCGTACCTCATTAGTCAGGGCTTCTCCGACGTCTACAGCATGGATGGCGGTTTTGAGCTGTGGCGTACGACTTACCCTTCGGAAACGGCACAAGGCACTTGCGAATAATTTTTTTGTAACGCGCAAGCCCCGGTCCCCGCGGGCTCGCGCGGTGGCAGACGAACGGTCTGCCACAACTAATTACGTATCTCGCCTTTACCTCCCGAATTCCCAACTATCCTTAAGCGCAGGCCATCCAAAACAGGGGAGAGCCGGTACACCGGCGCGCGGGTCATCGGGAGTAGCTTTCGGGGTAGTCAGCTTCGAAAGAGTTCTGGGGGGTAAACAGCGACTGCATATTCGGTCGCTGCCAGCATCGACTGAATGATCCGGCGTCGGCTCCACGTATCGAGCGAGGTGACGTCATGAGTATCTTTAGCCACTTCCAACAACGCTTCGAGTCCACACGCCAGGAAGAACTCTCGCTGCAAGAGTATCTTGAGCTGTGCAAAAGCGACCGCAGCGCCTACGCCTCCGCCGCCGAGCGTCTGTTACTGGCCATCGGTGAACCGGAGCTCCTCGACACCTCGGCCAACTCGAGGCTGTCGCGAATCTTTTCCAACAAGGTAATCCGCCGCTATCCGGCCTTTGAAGACTTCCACGGGATGGAAGAATGCATTGACCAGATCGTGTCGTATTTCCGCCATGCCGCTCAGGGCCTGGAAGAGAAGAAACAGATTCTCTATTTGCTCGGCCCTGTGGGTGGCGGTAAATCGTCCCTGGCCGAGAAGCTGAAACAGCTGATCGAGAAAGTGCCCTTCTACGCGATCAAGGGCTCGCCGGTATTCGAATCACCTCTGGGTCTGTTCAACGCCACTGAAGATGGCGCGATCCTCGAGGAAGACTTCGGCATTCCACGGCGCTACCTCAACACCATCATGTCGCCATGGGCTACCAAACGCCTCGCCGAATTCGGCGGCGACATCAGCCAGTTCCGTGTGGTGAAGCTGTATCCGTCGATCCTCAACCAGATCGCAGTGGCCAAAACCGAGCCGGGAGATGAAAACAACCAGGACATCTCGGCGCTGGTGGGCAAGGTCGATATCCGCAAACTCGAAGAATTCCCGCAGAACGATGCCGACGCCTACAGCTACTCGGGCGCGCTGTGCCGGGCCAACCAGGGCCTGATGGAATTCGTCGAAATGTTCAAGGCACCGATCAAGGTGCTGCACCCACTGCTGACCGCCACTCAGGAAGGCAACTACAACAGTACCGAAGGTCTGGGGGCAATTCCGTTTACCGGGATCCTGCTGGCCCACTCCAACGAATCGGAATGGCACACCTTCCGCAACAACAAGAACAACGAAGCCTTCATCGACCGGATCTACATCGTCAAAGTGCCGTACTGCCTGCGGGTCAGCGACGAAGTGAAGATCTACGACAAGCTCTTGTTCAACAGCTCCCTGGCCAAGGCTCACTGCGCTCCTGACACCCTGAAGATGCTTGCCCAGTTCACCGTACTCTCGCGACTGAAAGAGCCGGAAAACTCCAACATCTACTCCAAGATGCGCGTGTATGACGGCGAAAACCTCAAGGATACCGATCCGAAGGCCAAGTCGATCCAGGAATACCGCGACAACGCGGGTGTCGACGAAGGCATGAACGGCTTGTCGACCCGCTTCGCGTTCAAGATCCTTTCGAAAGTGTTCAACTTTGATCCGCACGAAATTGCTGCCAACCCGGTGCACTTGCTTTACGTGCTGGAACAACAGATCGAACAGGAACAATTCCAGGCGGAAACCCGCGAACGCTATCTGCGCTTCCTCAAGGAGTACCTGGCACCGCGTTATATCGAGTTCATCGGCAAGGAAATCCAGACCGCCTACCTCGAGTCTTACAGCGAGTATGGCCAGAACATCTTCGATCGCTATGTGCTGTACGCCGACTTCTGGATCCAGGACCAGGAATACCGCGACCCGGAAACCGGCGAGATCCTCAACCGCGTAGCGCTGAACGAAGAACTGGAGAAAATCGAAAAACCGGCCGGAATCAGCAATCCGAAGGATTTCCGCAATGAAATCGTCAACTTCGTACTGCGCGCCCGGGCCAATAACAACGGCAAGAACCCGACCTGGCTCAGCTACGAAAAACTGCGGGTGGTCATCGAGAAGAAAATGTTCTCCAACACCGAGGACCTCCTGCCCGTCATCAGCTTCAACGCCAAGGCCAGCAAAGAGGACCAGCAGAAGCACAACGACTTCGTCACACGGATGGTCGAGCGGGGTTACACCGACAAACAGGTTCGACTGCTGTCCGAGTGGTACCTGCGGGTCAGAAAATCACAATAACCCGCTGCCGGTCAGACCGGTTGTCGTCAGCCAGAGGCCTGTGTACTCATTTTCTGTTACACAGACTTCTGGGAGGTGTTCGAAAGTCGGTAGCGAGGTTCAGGCAGCGTCCAAAAGCGCTTGGGGGAGCGTGAACATCCCTTGGCACCGTCGATGCTGCATAACCGCTCGCCCCTTTCAGGACAGCTTCTAAGGAGCAGTCATGAGCTATGTGATCGACCGACGTCTCAATGGCAAGAACAAGAGCACGGTGAACCGTCAGCGGTTTCTGCGGCGCTACCGTGATCACATCAAAAAGGCTGTCGAAGAGGCGGTCAGCCGGCGCTCCATTACCGATATGGAACACGGCGAACAGATCAGCATCCCCGGCCGCGACATTGACGAGCCGGTGCTTCACCACGGTCGCGGTGGCAAGCAGACCGTCGTGCACCCGGGCAACAAGGAGTTCACCAGCGGCGAGCACATTGCCCGCCCGCCCGGAGGTGGCGGTGGCAGAGGCCCCGGCAAGGCCGGCAACTCGGGCGAAGGGATGGACGAATTCGTCTTCCAGATCACCCAGGAGGAATTCCTTGAATTCATGTTCGAGGACCTTGAGCTGCCGAACCTGGTCAAGCGCAACCTGACTGGCACCGACACCTTCAAGACCGTTCGTGCCGGGATCAGTAACGAGGGCAATCCGTCGCGGATCAACATCATCCGCACCTTGCGCTCGGCCCATGCACGGCGAATCGCCCTGTCTGGCAGCAGCCGGGCAAAATTACGCGAAGCCAAAGAAGAACTGCTGCGATTGAAGCGGGATGAACCGGACAACTTCGGCGATATTCAGAAAATCGAAGCAGAAATCGAAAAACTCAGCGCGCGCATTCATCGCGTACCGTTCCTCGATACCTTCGACCTCAAGTACAACCTGCTCATCAAGCAACCCAACCCCAGCTCCAAAGCAGTGATGTTCTGCCTGATGGACGTGTCCGGCTCCATGACCCAAGCGACCAAGGACATCGCCAAGCGTTTCTTTATCCTGCTGTACCTGTTTCTCAAGCGTAACTACGACAAGATCGACGTCGTGTTCATCCGCCACCACACCAGTGCCAGGGAAGTGGACGAAGAGGAGTTTTTCTATTCTCGCGAAACCGGCGGCACCATCGTTTCCAGCGCCTTGAAACTGATGCAGGAGATCATGGCCGAACGCTATCCGAGCAATGAGTGGAATATCTATGCCGCCCAGGCCTCCGACGGCGATAACTGGAACGACGATTCGCCAATCTGCCGCGACATTCTGATCAACCAGATCATGCCGTTCGTGCAGTACTACACTTACGTTGAGATCACCCCGCGCGAACATCAGGCCTTGTGGTTCGAGTACGAACGCATCGCCGAAGCCTTCTCTGACACTTTTGCCCAGCAACAACTGGTCTCGGCCGGGGATATCTATCCGGTCTTCCGTGAACTCTTCCAGCGCAGGTTAGTGACATGACCGCCAAAGAGCAGAAGCGCCAACCCATTTCCACCGGCTCCGAATGGACGTTCGAGCTGATTCAGGCCTACGACAAAGAAATCAGTCGTCTGGCGGCTCGCTACGCGCTCGATACTTACCCCAACCAGATTGAAGTGATCACCGCCGAGCAGATGATGGACGCCTACGCCTCCGTCGGCATGCCCCTGGGTTATCACCATTGGTCCTACGGCAAACACTTCCTCAGCACCGAGAAATCCTACTCTCGCGGCCAGATGGGGCTGGCGTACGAAATCGTGATCAACTCGGACCCGTGCATCGCCTATTTGATGGAAGAAAACACCATCTGCATGCAGGCTTTGGTCGTCGCCCATGCCTGCTACGGGCATAACAGCTTTTTCAAAGGCAACTACCTGTTCCGCACCTGGACTGACGCCAGTTCGATCATCGATTACCTGGTCTTCGCCAAGCAATACATCATGCAGTGCGAAGAGCGCCACGGTATCGACGCGGTCGAAGACCTGCTGGATTCCTGCCACGCCCTGATGAACTACGGGGTCGATCGCTACAAACGCCCATATCCGATTTCCGCCGAAGAAGAACGTCGCCGGCAAAAGGATCGGGAAGAGCATTTGCAGAAACAGATCAACGATCTGTGGCGGACCATTCCAAAAGGTGCGGACAAGTACAGCGACAAGGACAACGCACGCTTCCCCGCCGAACCTCAGGAAAATATCCTCTACTTCATCGAAAAACACGCACCACTGCTGGAGCCATGGCAGCGGGAAATCGTGCGGATCGTGCGCAAGATCGCTCAGTATTTCTACCCGCAACGTCAGACTCAGGTGATGAACGAAGGGTGGGCCACGTTCTGGCATTACACCCTGATGAACGACCTGTATGACGAAGGCCTGGTAACCGACGGCTTCATGATGGAGTTTTTGACGTCCCACACCAGCGTGGTCTATCAACCCGGCTTCGACAGCCCCTACTACAACGGCATCAACCCCTACACGCTGGGTTTTGCCATGTACCGGGACATTCGCCGCATGTGTGAACACCCTACCGAAGAGGACTACCGCTGGTTCCCTGAGATTGCCGGCACCGACTGGCTGTCGAGCATCAAGTTCGCCATGAGCAGCTTCAAGGATGAGAGCTTCATCCTGCAGTACCTGTCACCCCAGGTGATCCGTGACCTGAAGTTGTTCAGCATTCTTGATGACGACCAGAAGGACGATCTGCTGGTCCCGGCCATTCATGACGAAGGTGGCTACCGCATCATCCGTGAAACCCTGGCGGCGCAATACAACCTCGGCAATCGTGAACCCAACGTGCAGATCTACAGCATCGACCGGCGTGGTGACCGCTCGCTGACCTTGCGTCACCAGCAACACGACCGCAAACCGCTGGGCGAGTCCACCGAGGAAGTGCTCAAACACCTGCATCGCCTCTGGGGCTTCGATATTCATCTGGAAACCCTGCAAGGGGACCAGGTGATGAAAGTCCATCATGTCCCACCCAGAGGTGAACACAGCGAGGGGGATTACGGCCGACTGGACCTCGCTGTCATCCATCTTTGATCCTGTTTCTGCCTCCGGAGGTTCGACGCAAAGGTTATTCTGTCGGGCTAACGGAGGTTTTTTATGCAGATTTATAAAGTCGGCGGCGCGGTACGTGATCGCCTGCTGGGCAAGCCTGTCACCGACATCGACTGGGTTGTGGTTGGCGCCACCACGGAAGAAATGCTCGCCAAGGGCTTTCGCCCGGTGGGCGCGGACTTCCCGGTGTTTCTTCACCCCAAAAGCGGTGAGGAATACGCCCTCGCCCGCACCGAGCGCAAAAGCGGACGCGGTTACGGCGGCTTTACCTTTCACGCCAGCCCCGAAGTTACCCTCGAAGAAGACCTGATCCGTCGTGACCTGACCATCAATGCCATGGCCGAAGACGATCAGCAGAACCTGACCGATCCTTACCACGGCCAGCGCGATCTCGAGGCGCGCTTGCTTCGTCACGTTTCCCCCGCGTTCGCCGAAGATCCGCTCCGGGTTTTGCGTGTTGCCCGCTTCGCTGCTCGTTATGCGGGGCTTGGTTTCACCGTTGCGCCAGAGACAGTGGAACTGATGCGCCAACTCAGCGAGTCAGGTGAGCTGGAAGCCTTGACCGCCGAACGCAGCTGGAAGGAAATTTCCCGCGCCCTGATGGAAGATCAGCCACAGGTGTTCATCGAAGTGCTGCGCGAGTGTGGCGCTCTCAAGGTATTGATGCCGGAAGTCGATGCCTTGTTCGGCGTACCGCAACCGGAGGCCCACCACCCGGAAATCGACACGGGCGTGCACACCTTGAGCGTGCTGGAGCAAGCGGCGCAGCACAAACAATCACTCACCGTGCGCTGGGCCTGCCTGCTGCACGACCTCGGCAAGGGACTGACGCCCGAGGAGGAGTGGCCGCGACACATTGCTCACGAGCACAAGGGCTTGAAGCTGATCAAAGCGGTCAACGAACGCTTCAAGGCACCGAAGGACTGTCAGGAACTGGCTCTGCTGGTGGGCGAATATCACACCCACGGCCATCGCGCCCTGGAGCTGAAGCCGTCGACGTTGCTAGAGTTGCTGCAGAGTTTCGACGTTTACCGTCGGCCGCAGCGGTTCGAGGAATTTATCGCCGCGTGCGAGATGGACGCGCGTGGACGTAAAGGCCTGGAACAGCGAAGTTATCCACAGGCTGATTATTTGCGGGGGGCGGCGAATGCTGCTCGGACCGTGGCAGTTCAGCCGTTGCTGGAGAAGGGATTCAAAGGGCCGGAGCTGGGCGAGGCGATCAAGCGTGAGCGGCTCAAGGCGCTGAAGGCCTACAAAGACGCTGCGCCTGCCTGAAAAGCATCGTCGGATCGCCGCCCGGAGCAAGCTCGCTCCCACATTGGATCTCTGGTGCTCACACAATCCAGGGTGGGAGCGAGCTTGCTCGCGATGGCGTCACCCGCTTCACAATAAATTTGAAGGGGTCAACTGCTCACCGCGCCATTCAAACGCCACCGGCGCCAACACCTGGTCAATCTGCGCCTCGCGCCACAACGCCGCAAAGCTCTTGCCTACACCCGGATGCACGCGATCCGGCGCAATCAGCGACAACGGCCACAGCACGAAGGCATTTTTCAGAATTTCTGCCCGCGGCAGGATCAAGCCATCGAAGTTGCCCACCAGATCGCCGAACAGCAGCACGTCGATATCCAGCGGCAAACCCTTGCGATCCGGCGCATAACGGCCGTTGTCCGCCTCGATGAATTTCAACCGGCGATCCAGCTCAATCAGCGGCAAATCGGTAAAAGCCGACACCACAAAATTGAAGAACGGCCCGCTCTTGATCCCCACCGGCTGGCTTTCGAACACCGCCGAGCAGCGTATATCCACCAGAAAACCTGCCAAGGCTTCCAGGCCAGCCTGCAAATGGGATTCGCGCTCGATATTGCTACCGAGCCCGAGAAACACCTGAGTCAGCGACATCCGCGCTCGATCTCCACGCCCACACCACCCGTGGCAGCCGGGATGGCGCCTGGCTTGGTCAGCTTGAGGCGCATCCAGGTGATGTTGAATTCGCTCATCAGCACTTCAGCCAGACGCTCGGCGAACGTCTCGACCAGTTGGAACTGCGCCTGCTCGGCAAAGGCCTGGATTCGCGACGACACACTGGCGTAATCGAGCGCCAGCGTCAGGTCATCACCGGCGGCGGCCGGGCGATTATCCCAGGCGAAGCTCAGATCAAGACGCAAGCACTGTCGGATGCCTCGCTCCCAGTCGTAGGCACCAATCACGGTGTCGACTTCCAGGCCCTCGATAAACACTCTGTCCAAGCACTTTTCTCCGCTGCACGACAAGGGCGCAATGCGCCGTTAGAATCAGGGCGTCCTCGCCCGGAATAGTTAGCATGTTTTGGTTACTGGCGACCCTCGCCTACCTGCTCGGCTCTCTGTCCTTCGCCATTTTGCTCAGCCGCCTGACCGGTAACCCCGATCCGCGAATGAGTGGCTCGGGCAATGCCGGTGCCACCAACATGTTGCGCCTGGCCGGCAAAAAACTCGCCGTCCTGACCTTGCTCGGGGACCTCTTCAAAGGCCTGCTACCCGTACTGATCGCCGGCGTTGCGGACCTTTCGCCTCAAGAACAGGCCTGGATCGGCGTCTGTGCCGTTATCGGTCACCTGTTCCCGCTGTACTTTCGCTTTCGCGGTGGCAAGGGTGTCGCCACCGCTGCCGGCATGTTGCTGGGCCTCTACCCGCCCGCCGCACTGCTGGCGGTCTGCGCCTGGCTGCTGACGTTCTACCTGACTCGCACCAGCTCACTGGCGGCCTTGATCGCCACACCCCTGACCCTGCCGCTGCTGGCCTGGCAAGAACCGGCGGCACTGCTGCCCATGAGCGCACTCACGGGACTGATTGTCTGGCGTCATCGGGGCAATCTACGCGACCTGTTTGCCGGGCGCGAACGGCATTTTTAATTACCGGGCATGAGCGCCGCTCATCACAGCGCCGACAATTGCTCCATCGGCCAACGCGCCTGCACGCTGATCGCCAGGCTTTCATGCTGACCGGCCTGCAAACGCTGGCAGCCGGCAAAGGCAATCATCGCGCCGTTGTCGGTGCAGAACTCCGGACGGGCATAAAAAACATCGCCCTTCATGTCGGCGAGCATCTTCTCCAGTGAGGTACGCAGTGCCTTGTTGGCGCTGACGCCGCCAGCGATCACCAGACGCTTCATACCGGCCTGTTTCAGGGCACGCTTGCACTTGATGGTCAAAGTCTCCACCACGGCCTGCTGGAACGCCAGCGAGATGTCGCAACGGGCTTGCTCGCTGTCGTCCCCGGCGCTGACGCTCTGCTGCCAGGTGTTCAGGGCGAAGGTTTTCAAGCCACTGAAACTGAAAGCCAGTCCTGGACGGTCGCACATCGGGCGCGGGAAAGTGAAACGTCCTGCAACTCCTTGCTCCGCCAGCCGAGCGATTTCCGGACCACCCGGATAATTGAGCCCCATCATCTTCGCGGTCTTGTCAAAAGCTTCACCGGCGGCATCGTCGAGGGTATCGCCCAAGAGCGTGTATTGACCGATCCCGTCGACCTGAACCAGTTGCGTATGACCGCCAGACACCAACAAAGCGACGAACGGGAATTCCGGTGGTTGCGACTCCAGCATCGGCGCCAGCAGGTGACCTTCCATGTGGTGCACACCCAGCGCCGGAATCCCCCAGGCGAAGGCCAGCGCCTGAGCGCAAGAGGCGCCCACCAGCAAGGCACCGACCAGGCCAGGACCCGCGGTATAAGCGATGGCGTCGATCTCGGTCGGCACACAGTCAGCTTCGGCCAACACCTGACGAATCAAGGGCAGCATGCGTTTGACGTGGTCACGCGAGGCCAGCTCCGGCACGACCCCGCCATAGGCGCGGTGCAGGTCGATCTGGCTGAACAGCGCGTCGGCCAGCAGGCCGCGTTCGCTGTCATATAATGCGACACCGGTTTCGTCGCAGGAGGTTTCTAATCCCAGTACTAGCATGGGTTTGCGCCTTGTTTAGGCTGAATTCGAAGGCGCGCATAATAGTCGCCATGGGATGCCCCGACCAGCGGTTTTCGATCAGAGGCTTTGCATTCCGAGCGATGAGGGGTTAACATCCGCAACCCTTAAAAACCGACGTCTTCAAGTGCTCTTTTGCCACGAGGATGTTGACCCCGGTAATGAATGAAGGTAGCTCTGGATGCCAGCCGTCAAAGTAAAAGAGAACGAACCCTTCGACGTAGCTCTGCGTCGTTTCAAGCGCTCCTGCGAAAAAGCCGGTGTACTGGCTGAAGTTCGTAGCCGCGAATTCTACGAGAAGCCTACTTCTGAGCGTAAACGTAAAGCAGCAGCCGCTGTTAAGCGTCACGCCAAGAAAGTACAGCGCGAACAGCGCCGCGCCGTTCGTCTGTACTAATACACAGACGTTCGTAGCAAGCTTCTGCCAAGCCCGGCCCTCAGCCGGGCTAATGGCATTTGCGGACAACGCTTGATGCTTCACCGTCAAAGCCGCACACGCGACCAAGACAAATCTGCTTCACAGCGTCAGACCTGGCTCTTTTGCCAGCGGTGCACGTCTTTTCTGACGAGCCTTCCAAGGCTACTGACGAGCACACCCACTGATTCCTCTCACGACGATCAGCCCAAGGCACCTTCTTGCGTGCCAGCTTATGAGCTATCCGAGGCCATCGACAGGCCGTAGCCGGATTCAGCGCAACACTTTCAAATAGTCGAGTACTGATTGGTACTAACGTCAGTGGATTTTCGGCAGATACACTTCCCGACAGCGATTACGCAGACGACACTGGTCGAGCCGCACATTTTGCGCGCCTCAAACAACGACCCGGCTCAGCCGCTCTTCGTTTCGGATCCATTGCAGCGCAGATGACGAGAACGCCATGGCCGGGCTAATTCCCCAGAGCTTCATTGACGACCTTCTGAACCGCACCGACATAGTCGATGTGGTCAGCTCGCGCCTGCAAATGAAAAAGGCCGGCAAGAATTACACCGCTTGCTGCCCGTTCCACAAAGAGAAAACCCCCTCCTTCAGCGTCAGCCCCGACAAGCAGTTCTATTATTGCTTTGGCTGCGGCGCTGGCGGCAACGCCCTCGGCTTCATGATGGACCACGACAATCTGGATTTCGTCCAGGCTGTCGAAGAACTGGCCAAAGCCGCCGGCATGGAAATCCCCCGCGAAGAAAGCGGACGGCCGCACAAACCGCGACAGCCGACCGATTCGCCGCTCTACCCGCTACTCACCGCCGCCGCCGACTTTTACCGTCAGGCACTGAAAAGCCATCCATCGCGAAAAGCAGCTGTGGATTACTTGAAAGGTCGCGGACTGACCGGCGAAATCGCCCGAGACTTCGGCCTCGGCTTCGCCCCGCCTGGCTGGGACAATCTGTTCAAGCACTTGAGCAGCGACACCCTGCAACAGAAAGCCATGATCGATGCCGGCCTGCTGATCGAGAACGCCGAAACCGGCAAACGCTATGACCGCTTCCGCGATCGCGTGATGTTCCCGATCCGCGACAGCCGCGGACGAATCATCGCCTTCGGCGGCCGGGTATTGGGCGACGACAAGCCGAAATACCTGAACTCACCGGAAACCCCGGTATTCCATAAGGGCCAGGAACTCTACGGCCTTTATGAAGCACGCAAGAACAACCGCAACCTCGACGAAATCATCGTCGTCGAAGGCTACATGGATGTTATCGCCCTCGCCCAGCAAGGCCTGCGCAATGCTGTCGCGACCCTGGGCACCGCCACCAGCGAAGAGCACTTGAAGCGCCTGTTTCGCGTCGTGCCCAACGTGCTGTTCTGTTTCGACGGCGATCAGGCAGGTCGAAATGCCGCCTGGCGGGCATTGGAGGCAGCGCTGCCGAGCCTGCAGGACGGGCGGCGCGCACGCTTTCTGTTCCTCCCCGAAGGCGAAGACCCCGACACGCTGGTCCGCTCCGAAGGCACTGATGCCTTCCGCGCACGGATCAACCAGCACGCCCAACCATTAGCGGATTATTTTTTTCAACAGCTGACCGAGGAATCGGACCCACGCTCGCTCGAAGGCAAGGCCCACATGGCCACCCTCGCCGCGCCGCTGATCGACAAAGTCCCGGGTGCAAACCTGCGCATCCTGATGCGTCAGCGCCTGACCGAAATTACCGGGCTTAGCGGTGAAGCCGTGAGCCAACTGGTACAAAGCGCACCTCAGGAAGCACCGCCGGCGTACGACCCGGGCATCGATTACGACGCCATGCCAGATTACAGCGACTACCATCAGCCACAGGCACAAGAGATGTATGTGCCGCAGCAGGAATGGACGCCGAAGAAACCCGGCGCCGGCGGCAAAAAATGGGACAAAAAACCATGGGACAAAAACGGCAAACGCGGTGGTGATCACGATCAACCCCGCGCGCCACGGGTGCCGGCCGCTGTAGAGCCGCCGACCCTGGCCGCCTTGCGCACGCTATTGCATCACCCGCAATTGGCCGAGAAAGTCGAGGATGCCGGGCACTTTGCTGCCGAGGATCACACCAACACGCAATTGCTGGTGGCCCTTCTCGAAGCCGTACAGAAGAATCCCAAGCTAAACTCATTTCAGTTGATTGCACGCTGGCACGGTACGGAGCAAGGACGCTTGCTCAAGGCGCTGGCGGAAAAGGAATGGCTGATTGATGGAGATAACCTTGAACAACAGTTTTTCGACACCATTACTAGCTTGTCAGCCCGCCAACGCGAGCGAAACCTGGAACAACTTCTCAGGAAAGCACGTCAAAGTGAACTGAGTGCCGAAGAGAAAAATCAACTGCGCGACCTATTAAGTCGCAATGTTTCCGCAACAAGCCCGACCTCAACTGGCGCGTGAGGTCATAGCTCAGGTATAATCCTCGGCTTGTTTTTTGCCCGCCAAGACCTTCAGTGGATAGGGTGTTATGTCCGGAAAAGCGCAACAGCAGTCTCGTATCAAAGAGTTGATCACACTTGGTCGTGAGCAGGGTTACCTGACTTACGCGGAGGTCAACGACCACCTGCCGGAGGATATTTCAGATCCGGAACAGGTGGAAGACATCATCCGCATGATCAATGACATGGGGATCAACGTATTCGAGGTTGCGCCAGATAAGGATTCCCTTATGCTGGCCGACGCCGATACCGACGAAGCCGCGGCCGAAGAGGCAGCAGCAGCGTTGGCAGCGGTCGAGACCGACATTGGTCGCACCACCGACCCAGTGCGCATGTACATGCGTGAAATGGGTACGGTAGAGCTCCTCACACGTGAAGGCGAAATCGAAATCGCCAAACGTATTGAAGAGGGCATCCGCGAAGTGATGGGCGCAATTGCGCACTTCCCTGGCACGGTTGACCATATTCTCTCCGAATACACTCGCGTCACCACCGAAGGTGGCCGCCTGTCCGACGTCCTGAGCGGTTATATCGACCCGGACGACGGCATTGCGCCGCCTGCTGCAGAAGTGCCGCCGCCTGTCGACCCGAAAGCCGTGAAAGCGGACGACGACACCGACGACGATGACGCTGAAGCCAGTACCGACGACGAAGAAGAAGCCGAAAGCGGTCCGGATCCGGTTATCGCAGCTCAGCGCTTTGGCGCTGTCTCCGATCAGATGGAAATCACCCGCAAGGCGCTGAAAAAGCACGGTCGTGGCAACAAGCTGGCAATTGCCGAGCTGGTGCTCCTGGCTGAGCTGTTCATGCCGATCAAACTGGTTCCGAAGCAATTCGAAGGCCTGGTCGAGCGTGTTCGCAGTGCCCTGGATCGTCTGCGTCAGCAAGAGCGCGCGATCATGCAACTTTGCGTTCGTGATGCCCGCATGCCGCGTGCCGACTTCCTGCGCCAGTTCCCGGGCAACGAAGTTGACGAAAGCTGGACCGATGCACTGGCCAAAGGCAAAAGCAAATACGCTGAAGCCATTGGTCGCCTGCAACCGGACATCATTCGTTGCCAGCAGAAGCTGACCGCGCTGCAAACCGAAACCGGTTTGACGATCGCCGAGATCAAGGACATCAACCGTCGCATGTCGATCGGTGAGGCCAAGGCCCGCCGCGCGAAGAAAGAGATGGTAGAAGCGAACTTGCGTCTGGTGATCTCCATCGCCAAGAAGTACACCAACCGTGGTCTGCAATTCCTCGATCTGATCCAGGAAGGCAACATCGGTTTGATGAAAGCGGTAGACAAATTCGAATACCGCCGCGGCTACAAGTTCTCGACTTATGCCACCTGGTGGATCCGTCAGGCGATCACTCGCTCGATCGCCGACCAGGCCCGCACCATCCGTATTCCGGTGCACATGATCGAGACGATCAACAAGCTCAACCGCATTTCCCGCCAGATGTTGCAGGAAATGGGTCGCGAACCGACCCCGGAAGAGCTGGGCGAACGCATGGAAATGCCTGAGGACAAGATCCGCAAGGTATTGAAGATCGCTAAAGAGCCGATCTCCATGGAAACCCCGATAGGTGATGACGAAGACTCCCATCTGGGTGACTTCATCGAAGACTCGACCATGCAGTCGCCAATCGATGTCGCCACTGTTGAGAGCCTTAAAGAAGCGACTCGCGAAGTTCTGTCCGGCCTCACTGCCCGTGAAGCCAAGGTTCTGCGCATGCGCTTCGGTATCGACATGAATACCGACCACACCCTCGAGGAGGTTGGTAAGCAGTTCGACGTGACCCGTGAACGGATTCGTCAGATCGAAGCCAAGGCGCTGCGCAAGCTGCGCCACCCGACGAGAAGCGAGCATTTGCGCTCCTTCCTCGACGAGTAACAACAAAACCCCCGGCCCAGGCCGGGGGTTTTGCTTTTATACAGATTAAATCCCCCGCACCTCCCTCCCTCCGAATTGCCCGTCTACACTCGAAACATTCCCAGAGCCATAACGAGACCGTTATGCCCAGACTGCCGACCGTGCTTTTTTTGCTGTCGCTATTGACCTGGACCGCAACGGCTGGCGCGCTGACTCTTACCGACGAAGAACGTAGCTGGCTGGCGGCTCACCCGGACTTGCGCCTGGGTGTCGATGCGTCATGGCCACCCTTCGAGTTTCGCGACGATCAGGGTCGCTATCAGGGCCTTGCAGCAGACTATATCGACCGGATCCGTCAACGCCTGGCCATCAAGCTCACGCCCATCGAGCCCGTCAGTTGGACAGTCGTCCTGGAGCAGGCCAAACAAGCCAAGCTGGACCTGTTGCCCGGCATCATGTCGACCCCGGAGCGCCAGACTTATCTGTCATTCACCCGCCCCTACCTGGACTTTCCGATTGTCATCCTTGCCCATGTCGGAGGTCCCCAGCCACGCAAACTCGAAGACCTGTACGGACTGAAAGTCGCCGTGGTGGAAAACTACGCACCCCACGAGCTGTTGCGCACCCACAATCCCGACCTCAATCTGGTGGCGATGCCTAACGTCAGCTCAGCGCTGCAGGCGCTGGCTACCGATGAAGTGGATGCGGTGGTCGGCGATCTCGCCTCCAGCGTCTGGAGCCTGCGTCAGCTCAAGCTCGACGGGCTCTACGTCAGCGGCGAAACCCCCTATCGCTATCAATTGGCGATGGGCGTGCCCCGGGACAACAAGATACTGGTCGGCATTCTGGATAAAGTCCTGGCGGACATGACCCCGAATGAAATCAATGAGATTCAGGAGCACTGGGTCGGCAACGTCCTCGATCATCGAACATTCTGGAACGATCTGCTGGTTTACGGTCTGCCGGGGTTGCTGCTGCTGATCATCGTGCTGGCGATGGTTATCCGGATCAACCGCCGGCTGAGTTCAGAAATTTCCCGCCGGGTCGACCTGGAACAAGAACTGCGCAGCAGCGAATACCACTACCGCGGGCTGGTGGAGAGCCTTTCGGCCATCGCCTGGGAAGCGCGGATCAGCGATTTCACGTACAGCTATGTGTCGCCCCATGCCGAGGATCTGCTCGGTTACCCCTTGTCTCATTGGCTGATTCCGGGCTTCTGGCGCAACATTATCCACCCGGCCGACCTGACCCGCGCCCAGACCTTCTGCGATCACGAAGTACTGGCCGGACGCGATCACAGCCTCGATTACCGGGTCATCACTGCCGATGGCCGCTGCATTTGGGTGCGAGATATAGTCAGCCTGATCGAGCACGGCCATGAACCGGTGATGCGCGGGCTGATGATCGACATCAGCGAAGCCAAGCGCACCGAAGAGGCGTTGCGCCTGTCGGAACAGAAGTTCGCCTCGGTGTTCCAGCAATGCCCGGACATTCTGGTCATCGCACGACTCTCCGACGGCTGCCTGCTGGAGGTCAACGAAGCGTTCGAAGAACAGATCGGTCTCAAGGCCGAAGACGTCATCGGCCAGACGGCCACCGACCTGAACATCTGGGGCATACCCGGCGTCGGGCCGGGCTTGTTGCAACGGTTGCAGGCCGGCAGCATCCGTAACCTGGAGATGCCCTTTCGCCGCAACAATGGCCAAGTGTTTACCGGCCTGATCTCCGCTGAGCCGTTCGACCTCGATACAACCCCTGCGCTGGTAGTGGTCGTGCGGGACATCAGCCAGCTCAAAGAAACCCAGAAACAGCTGCAAACCTCCGAAGAGAAATTCGCCAAGGCCTTCCATGCCTCACCCGACGGCTTGTTACTGTCACGGCAGAGCGACGGTTTACTGATTGAGGTCAACGAGGGTTTCAGTCGCATTACCGGTTTCAACAGCGCGATGTCCGTGGATCGCTCCGCCCTCGAGCTGGGAATCTGGGTCAATCTCAACGAACGCAAACAGATGCTCGATCTGCTGCACCGGGACGGTTTCGTCCGCGACTTCAGTTGCCATATACGCCGCAGCGACGGACAGATCCGCCTCTGCGAGGTGTCCAGCCGTCCGCTACCGATCGGCGATGAAGATTGCATGCTGACCATCGCCCGGGACATCACCGAGCGACACCTGATGCAGGAGAAACTGCAACAGGCTGCCACGGTATTCGAGAGCACCGCCGAAGGTGTATTGATCACCGACACCCAACAGCACATCAGCGCGGTCAACCGTGCGTTTACCGAAATCACCGGCTACAGCGAGAGCGAAGCATTGGGCCACACCCCTCGCCTGCTCGCCTCGGGCCTGCACGACAGCGCATTTTATGCCGCCATGTGGCATCAACTGACCGCCGAAGGTCATTGGCAGGGCGAAATTTCCAACCGGCGCAAGAATGGCGAGCTCTATCCGAGCTGGCTGACCATCAGTGCGGTGCGTAACCGGGACAAATTCATCACCCACTTTGTCGCGGTGTTCGCGGACATTTCCAGCCTCAAACACGCCCAAGCCAAACTCGATTATCAGGCCCACCACGACCCGTTGACCGGGCTGCCAAATCGCACGCTGTTCGAGAGCCGATTGCTGACCGCGCTCAACAACCAACAGGAAAACGGCGGCCAGGGCGCGGTGCTGTTCCTGGACCTGGACCGTTTCAAACACATCAACGACAGCCTGGGTCACCCGGTCGGCGACCTACTGCTCAAGGGCATTGCCGTGCGCCTCAAGGAGCAGTTGCGCGACATCGACACCGTGGCGCGCCTGGGCGGCGACGAATTCATCATCCTGCTGCCCGGGCTGCAGCAAGCCAGTGACGCCGACAACATCGCGACCAAATTGCTCAATTGCTTCGGTGCACCGTTCCAGGCCGGCGAACATGAGTTTTTTATCAGCGCCAGTATCGGCACCAGCCTGTATCCCAAGGATGGCTGCGACGTCGCCACGCTGGTCAAGAACGCCGATGCGGCGATGTATCGCTCCAAGGCGAAGGGTCGCAACCGGGTCGAAAGTTACACCCGCGACCTCACCGCTCAAGCCAGCGAGCGAGTGGCACTGGAACATGAACTGCGACGCGCTATCGAGCGCAACGAACTGCACCTCCATTATCAACCGAAGATCAGCCTGATCGACCATCGCCTGGTCGGCGCAGAAGCGCTCATTCGCTGGCACCACCCGGCCTTCGGCGATGTGCCGCCGGAGCACTTCATTCCGCTGGCCGAAGAAAACGGCATGATCCTGCAAATCGGCGATTGGGTTCTCGAAACCGCCTGCCGGCAGATGTTCGAGTGGAATCAGGTTTACGAACCCGTCGGCCCGCTGTCGGTCAACCTCGCGGGCGCTCAATTGCGCCAGCCGAACCTGCTCGGCCGGATCGAACAAATGCTCAAGGACAACCGCCTCAAACCCGGTTTCCTGCAACTGGAAATTACTGAAAACTTCATCATGAGCCAGGCTGAAGAAGCGCTGGCAGTGCTGCATCAACTCAAACACCTGGGCGTGCAACTGGCGATCGACGACTTCGGCACCGGTTACTCGTCCCTGAGTTACCTCAAACGTCTGCCACTGGACATTCTCAAGATCGACCAGTCTTTCGTCCGCGGCCTGCCGGATGATCCCCACGACGCAGCCATCGTTCGCGCCATCATCGCCCTGGGCCGCAGCATGCAATTCACCATCATTGCCGAGGGCGTCGAAACCCTCGCACAGCAGCAATTCCTCGCGGCCGAAGGCTGTGAACAGATCCAGGGCTACATCGTCAGCCTGCCCTTGCCACCGGAAGAATTTGCCGCGACGTTTCTTCGTATAGCCATTTCAGACTTTTCGGATAGCACAGCCGAGAAACCGTCGCTATAATCCGCGGCCTACTGAGGGCCTATAGCTCAGTTGGTTAGAGCAGAGGACTCATAATCCTTTGGTCCACGGTTCAAGTCCGTGTGGGCCCACCAAACAAGAAAGCCGCGCAATGCGCGGCTTTTTCGTGCCTGTTGGAATAACTCAATCGTGACGACCGCCTGCCGAAACATCACTCAGTTGGCGAAATTCTCGATCCTGACCTGGCCCTCAGGAAAGGTCGCGATAATTTCCAGTTCGCCGCCCATGGCGCGGATGTAGTTTCGCAAGGTGCTGATGTACATGTCTGTGCGCCGCTCCATTCTGGAGATCGCTGCCTGGTTGACGTGCAACGTCTTGGCCAGCGTTTCCTGACTCAGCTCTTGGGCCTTACGCAGCTCGTGCAGAGGCATTTCTTTCAGGTGCTGCTGGAACAACCGCTCTGCGTTAGCGCGAGACTCCGGCGTCATGCGAGCTTGAAGTTCAGCAAATTTTTTAGCCATCGTTGCGGCCCTCTTTACGCAATGTTTCCAAATGGTCGTCATACAATGTTTCCGCCTGCGGGACATGCTCGTCATACAACGGTTTCGACCGGTTTTGTCCCCTCCGATTAAAAGTAACGCGCATCGGCGTGGATCAAACGCATAGAGCACACGATAAGGCCGACCCGCATACTGGACCCGCAACTCTCGGAGATTGCCCAGTCGCGAGCCTTTAATATCGCTGCTATGCGGGTAACGCAGACCCGGCCCGAAAAACCCCAGCAGATCGACGCTGGCTGAAACCGAGGCTTGCTCCTTTGCATCCAACCCCTCCCACCAACCTTCAAATTCATCGGTGTATTCAATCTCCCAGCCCATACCAATATGCCACCCAAGGAATATGACCTCAAGGGAATAACTTTAGGCTTTAACGGCCGTGCGACCACCTTGGTTGCCAATGAAATTGTTAACGGTGGTTTCTGGTTGGATCTGGGTGTTCGGTGCCTGGCGTTTGGTTGTGTTTACCTAAGGTGTCGAAATATCGGATGACGCCTGAGGACCTTGTAGGCAAACTCCGAAAATTGCATTTTGGCACTCTGCTGCCATGTTGCGCTTTTCTTCGACGGGATACTCTCGGACGTCGCTGACCATTCAGCGATCGGGCTTGGAAACCCGTCGAACCTCAGCGCAACAGCACCCCATCAGGACTGCGGACGTTTTATACGATTGCAAGACCTGTGTTATGGCGGCTGTGCGTGGGACGCCTTCGGGCGTGCCGGTTCCTTGGTTCCCGGTTTTCCAACCTGCGTACAGCCGTCACCCATTCGCTTGGAAACGAATTTGCCGGCTCCTTGAACCCAGGAGATTGAGCATGACCAAAACAAACCCGTCCGAACCTTCAGAACTGAAAACTATCGGTTTCACACCTTTCATCTACCGCTCAAATCAAGCGCTGTTCAACGTCCGCGCCGGCGTCCCGATCAGCGATGCATTGGCCCAAGCTTCCGATCTGCTGTTCCTCGCCAAAGCGCTCGCCGTGGATGCCGCCTACGCAAAAGAAACCGACCATCAAGCATGGGCCGCACACTATCTGACGGCGATGAGTAAAGCGGTGATTGATGATGTGGTGAAGGTGCTGACACGCTGACCTGCTCGGACGGCGACGAAATCTGAAGAGTAGCGGCAGCCCCCATGAATACGCCCCGAGTTATCGGGGCTTTCACCCTCAGCTTAAGAAGCAACACTTAACGATGGAATAGCCTGCACGGGCCGCATCCGCTCAAGCATTTCACCCGTCCATACGACTTCATACATATCCGCCGCCCTGCCCCACTGCTCCACGATGACCATGCCGTCGACCAGTACGCGTCCCAATTCGGTAATCGTATCGGCCAATTGCTCTACGATCGTTTGAGTCCGAAACCACACACGATCAGTAATCTCTTTCAGCTCGGCCGTGATGCGGTCAGACGACGCCGGATCCGTATCGGGATAGGCGATATTGCGCAGCAAGTGCCGTAACTCCCTTATTTTTGCGTAATCCTGTTCCGCCCCGAGCTCTCCTTTGAGGATGGCTGTCGCTTTCGACTTATCCACGCGCTTTTCGGGCGCATGCTTTGAAACTAATGCCTGCCCCATAGCGCCAGCAAACAGGACCATCAACCGCGCTTCCAGATGTTCCCTCATGGCTTCTATCGACGAAATTGACCGCGCCAAGCTTATGGACGCCCCGCCTTGATGCCTTAAGTCCATGGTCACTGTCAGGGTCACGCCACCCGTTTCAAACCCCAAGGCTCGGGCAATCACGTAATGAGCCATTTCATGATTGGCAATCTGCAATGCATGATCCCGCAATGCGGGAGGTATTTTGTTTGTCATTTCCATTGCCTCGCATCCCTCGATTTCGCATTCGACTACGACTGACTGTTGGTGTCCATCCTGTCGATCGCGCCTTGCTCAAGCCAAAGAAAAACCCGAGATGTAGAAAACGGTATGAATGGTACTGAGGCGAGATCAAACATCCGCTGTGCGAGATGTGCCTGTAACATGCCAACCCATTGATGTGCCGCTGGAGACGACCCTTGCCTGACACTCGCCCGCCCGTTCTTGACGAAATCGACCGACAATTGATTGCAGCCCTGCAGATCAATGCCCGCGAAAGCGTGGCCATGCTCGCGCGACAATTGGGCATTGCTCGCACCACCGTGACTTCGCGATTGGCCCGGCTGGAAAAAGCCAAGGTGATCACCGGTTACGGCGTGCGTTTGGGTCAACGTGTCGTGGATGGCGGATTGCAGGCGTACGTCGGGATCACGGTGCAACCGCGCTCGGGCAAGGAAGTGTTGCGACGCCTCAGCGCGATGGCTCAAGTGCAGCAATTGTGCGCGGTGAGTGGCGAATTTGATTATGTGGCGTGGTTGCGCACCGATTCACCTGAGCAGCTGGATCAGTTGCTCGATCAAATTGGCAGCGTGGATGGCGTGGAGAAGACCACGACCTCAATCATTCTCAGCAGCAAGATTGATCGCGGCCAGCCGGTTTAATCCAATTTGTTCGTCGCATTCGTCTAATTGAAGTAATTACAAGCAAAACGACGACACATTGCGTCTTATTAACGTGTTCTACGCTCTCTAGAATGGCTGCCATCTTTTCCTATACTCAGACGCGCATTCCGCGTCCGGTCGCCAGCAAGGTCAGCCATGAACAAGAACAATCGCCATCCTGCAGACGGTAAAAAACCAGTCACCATTTTCGGTCCGGACTTTCCCTTCGCCTTCGACGACTGGATCGAACACCCGGCCGGCCTGGGCAGCATCCCTGCGCACAATCATGGCGCTGAGGTAGCGATCGTCGGTGCCGGCATCGCAGGTCTCGTGGCAGCGTACGAATTGATGAAACTGGGCCTAAAACCCGTCGTCTACGAAGCTTCGAAAATGGGCGGTCGTCTGCGCTCGCAGGCGTTCAATGGCGCCGAAGGCATCATCGCCGAGCTCGGCGGCATGCGTTTCCCGGTGTCGTCCACCGCGTTTTATCACTACGTCGACAAGCTCGGCCTGCAAACCAAACCGTTCCCTAACCCGCTGACGCCTGCCTCGGGCAGCACGGTGATCGACCTCGAAGGTCAGACCCACTACGCACAGAAGCTGGCGGATCTTCCTGCACTGTTCCAGGAAGTCGCCGACGCCTGGGCCGATGCGCTGGAAGCCGGTTCGCAGTTCTCTGACATCCAGCAAGCGATCCGCGACCGTGATGTGCCGCGCCTCAAAGAGCTGTGGAACACCCTCGTTCCGCTGTGGGACGACCGCACTTTCTACGACTTCGTTGCCACCTCCAAAGCCTTCGCCAAGCTCTCGTTCCATCACCGCGAAGTGTTTGGTCAGGTCGGTTTCGGTACCGGCGGCTGGGACTCGGACTTCCCGAACTCGATGCTGGAAATCTTCCGCGTAGTCATGACCAACTGCGACGATCACCAGCATTTGGTGGTCGGCGGCGTGGAGCAAGTACCGTTGGGGATCTGGCGTCATGTGCCGGAGCGTTGCGTGCATTGGCCTGAAGGCACCAGTCTCAGCTCGTTGCACAGCGGCGCACCGCGTTCCGGTGTGAAAAAAATCGCCCACGCACCGAACGGCCGTTTTACGGTCACTGACAACTACGGCGACACACGCGAATACGCGGCTGTACTGACCACCTGCCAAAGCTGGCTGCTGACCACCCAGATCGAATGCGACGAAACCCTGTTCTCGCAAAAGATGTGGATGGCCCTCGACCGCACCCGCTACATGCAATCGTCGAAAACTTTCGTGATGGTCGACCGGCCATTCTGGAAGGACAAGGATCCGGAAACCGGCCGCGACTTGATGAGCATGACCCTCACCGATCGCCTGACTCGCGGTACTTATCTGTTCGACAACGGCGACGACAAGCCGGGCGTGATTTGCCTGTCGTACTCATGGATGAGCGACGCGCTGAAAATGCTCCCGCAACCCGTGGAAAAACGCGTGAAGCTGGCGCTGGATGCGTTGAAGAAGATCTACCCGAAAGTCGACATCGCTGCGCGGATCATCGGCGATCCGATCACCGTGTCCTGGGAAGCCGACCCGCATTTCCTCGGGGCTTTCAAAGGCGCCCTGCCCGGCCACTATCGCTACAACCAGCGTATGTACGCACACTTCATGCAGGCCGACATGCCGGCCGAGCAGCGCGGGATTTTCATCGCCGGCGACGATGTTTCGTGGACGCCTGCGTGGGTCGAAGGCGCGGTGCAGACCTCGCTCAATGCGGTGTGGGGCATCATGAAACACTTCGGCGGTGAAACTCACGTCGAGAACCCGGGTCCAGGAGATGTGTTCAACGAGATCGGTCCGATCGCCCTGCCCGAATAAGAGGAATCCCGAATGCGCGTAGCCCTTTACCAATGTCCACCGCTGCCCCTGGATGTCGCCGGCAATCTGCAACGTCTGCATCAATTGGCGCTGGAGGCCAAGGGCGCGGATTTGCTGGTGCTGCCGGAGATGTTCCTGACCGGCTACAACATCGGCCTCGACGCGGTCAGCGTGCTGGCGGAGGTGCACAACGGTGAGTCGGCGCAGCAGATCGCGCGCATCGCCAAGACGGCCGGGATCGCCATTTTGTATGGCTATCCCGAGCGCACCGAAGACGGGCAAATTTACAACGCCGTGCAGTTGATCGATGCCAATGGCGAACGCCTGTGCAACTACCGCAAGACTCACCTGTTCGGCGACCTCGATCACTCGATGTTCAGCGCCGGGCCGGATGAGTTTCCGCTGGTTGAACTCAATGGCTGGAAGCTCGGTTTCCTGATCTGCTACGACCTGGAGTTCCCGGAAAACGCCCGACGCCTGGCCCTGGCCGGCGCCGAGCTGATTCTGGTGCCGACGGCGAACATGGTTCCCTACGACTTCATCGCCGACGTCACCGTCCGTGCCCGGGCCTTCGAAAACCAGTGTTATGTGGCTTACGCCAACTATTGCGGCAACGAAGGCGAGATCCAGTATTGCGGCCAGAGCAGCATCGCCGCGCCGGATGGCAATCGCATCGCCCAAGCGGGCCTTGATGAAGCACTGATTGTCGGCGAGCTGGATCGTCAGTTGATGGTCGATTCCCGCGCCGCCAATCGCTACTTCCTCGATCGCCGCCCAGAGCTTTACAGCGAGCTGAACAAGCGCTGACCACCTAGGGGGCGTTCTCAATTAGTTTCCCCGCCGCGTTGTCGCCTTAAAGCGGGCCAGGCAAGGCGCAGGCCGCTGGGAATGGTTGCTCCCTTTCCAAGGCCTGCAACGCAGCCTGGCCCGCTTTAAGGCACAACCCGAAGGGCCGGGCCTGCTGTTGTGCAGGGCTGCGTTGCTCGAAGCTTATTTGGAATGACCAAACCACGCTTCTCGCGCCTTGCCCTGCACAACAGCAGACCCGGCGCGGTGTGGAAACTAATTGAGAACGCCCCCTAATCCGCTAGCATTAGCGCTTCTCTGCTCTGGAAGTGCTCATGCCTGCGCTGAACCACCCCCACCTTCACACTGAAACCCTGGCCAACGGTCTGCGGGTGACGCTGCGTCATGTTCCTGATTTGAAGCGCAGTGCTGCTGTGTTGCGGGTCGCGGCTGGCAGCCATGACGTGCCGGCGGCCTGGCCCGGGCTGGCGCATTTTCTCGAACACTTGCTGTTTCTCGGCACAGAGCGTTTTCCTGCAGGCCTTGGGCTGATGGCCTACGTCCTGGGTCATGGTGGCCAGGTGAATGCGCGGACCAGCGAACGCACCACGGACTACTTTTTCGAGTTACCGCCTCAGTCGTTTACCGGGGGACTGGAGCGCCTGTCGGACATGCTCGCTCATCCGCGTATGAATCCGGACGATCAGCGGCGGGAACGGGAAGTGCTGCACGCAGAATTTGTCGCATGGTCTCGGGATACGACCGCTCAACAGCGATTCGCGCTGGTCGACGGTCTTTCAGCGGCGCATCCACTCCGGGCGTTTCATGCCGGTAACCGCTACAGCCTGCCGGTCCCGCAACCTGAGTTCCAGCACGCTTTGCTGGATTTCTATAAGCGGTTTTATCAGACCAGGCAGATGACCTTGAGCCTGGCCGGGCCGCAGAGCATCGATGAGTTGAGGGCGATGGCTCAGAGCTTTGGCGCGGCTATTCCCGTAGGGGAAAAGGTCCCGCAACAAGCACCTACATCGCTGATGGATTCTTCGAACAAAAGTTATCAACAGGTTGGTGCACGTCGACTGGATCTGCTGTTTGCCTTCGACGCGCTGCCCGATTCATCGCCCGAGGCACTGGCGTTCCTGTGTCATTGGCTGAATGCCGCGAAACCCGGTGGTCTGCTGGCGCAATTGCGCGAGCGCGGGCTGGCTGACAGCCTGAAAGCTGCGCCACTGTATCAATTCGCCGGCCAGGCTTTGTTGCACATCGAGTTCACGTTGCCTGCCGACGCGACTCCCAACGGGATCCGCGAGCGGCTACTGGATTGGCTTGGATTCTTTGCCTCACAGCAACCCTGGACCGGTTTGCAGGAAGAATACGCCGCCCTGCTGCAACGTCAGCAGCAAATCAGCGGCGCCCTGCAACTGGCCCGACTGGACAGCGAACAGCGTGAAGCCGGGTTATCCGAATCGGGCGTTGCAGCCCTCAAGGAAGTCCTGAAACAAATTGGCGCTGTGGATAACTTCACCGGCCAATGGCAACTGCCAACACCTAATCCGTTTTTACGCGCCGAAGCTCCGGCCCCGAGTGCCGGACTGATCCGCGGCCAGACCAGCAAACACCGAGGCTTGCGGACCTTTGCTCAGGATCGTTCGCGCGGTCGTCGCGAACGGTCACCCATGCAGTTCAGTCAGGCGTTGCCCGATAGTAGTGCCGAAGGCGCCGTTTACCTGCGCTGGCGTCTGGACTTGGCACCTCGCAGCAACCTTCAGGCGAGCCTGGAACACCGCCTTCAGCCGTTGCGTGAAGACGCTCGTCAGGCAGGTGTCGATTTTTCCTTCAGCGCATCAGGCAATGAATGGCTGCTGAAAATGACCGGGCTACAGGAGCCGATACCGACCATCCTTGAACACGCGCTGAAAGAACTGACAACACCTGATGCCGGTTTCTCGCAAGAGGAGCCGCCGAGCGTTGCGATGATGCCGATTCGACAGTTGCTTAAAGCGCTGCCTGATCACTGCCTTGAGCGCACCGCTGACTCGGAAGATTTGATGCAGCTTTGGTCGAGCGCGCGCTGGGACGGTCTGGCGACCGGCCTGTCCGCCCAGACACAAGCGGCGATGGGCCTTGCCTTGAGTCGTGTGCCTGGCACTGCGGACAATCAACTGACGCCACCCTCCCCGATAAACGCGCAGCATCTGTGGAGCGCGGTCGATACCGGGTCCAGCGAACACGCCTTGTTGCTCTTCTGCCCGACCGCAACCGCGGACATCGCTGACGAAGCCGCCTGGCGCTTGCTTGCTCACGTCTGCCAGACGCCGTTTTACCAACGCCTGCGGGTAGAACTGCAGCTCGGCTATGCGGTGTTCAGCGCCCTGCGGCAGGTCCACGGGCAGACCGGGCTGCTGTTCGGCGTGCAATCACCCAGCGTCGCCCCTCAGGATCTGCTGGAACACATCGAACACTTCTTGTGTGGATTGGCCGGGATGATCGAAGACATCAATGACGAGACCTTCATCGACCAGCGCCGGGCACTGGCCGATCAATTCGATAGCGCGGCACTGCCCAATGCGCAGGCCGCCGAACTGGTCTGGCAGGGCAAACTGGCCGGCCGCTCATCGGATTATCTGGAGCTTCTACCTCAGACGATTCTGATGATCGACCGTGAAACGTTACTGGCCGCAGCACAACGACTGAATCAGGCCGAAGGCGGTTGGCGCAGTCTGGCCAGCGGAACTTGCCCGGCCTCGCCTTGGCAAGCGGCAAAATGATCATTACCGGTGCTGCAATTAGCTTTCTCAAAGATTCCCGGCCAATCGCCCTGTAATTTTGAGTAACATAGCCAACTAACTATCTGAACATCTCCGGCTGGAGGTGGACTATATGTATAGATCTCAACTGTCCCATCACCTGAAGGAGCGCTTCTATGTCCTGGTCCAAACCTGCTTACACCGACCTGCGTATCGGCTTTGAAGTCACCATGTACTTCGCAAGCCGCTAATCTTTTTGTAGCGCAGTGCAACGCCTCGGCTCGCCGAGGCGTTTTTATTTTCAGTTTTCGAATGATGGAGCGGCCATGTTTGTCCAGATTCTAGGTTCCGCCGCCGGCGGTGGTTTCCCCCAGTGGAACTGCAACTGCGTGAACTGCGCCGGTTTTCGCGATGGCAGCCTGAACGCCAAAGCGCGGACCCAGTCGTCCATCGCGATTTCCGATAACGGCGTGAACTGGGTGTTGTGCAACGCATCGCCGGATATCCGCGCCCAGCTCCAGAGCTTCGCCCCTATGCAACCGGGCCGCGCCCTGCGCGATACCGGCATCAACGCGATCATCCTGATGGACAGCCAGATCGACCACACCACCGGCCTGCTCAGCCTGCGCGAAGGGTGCCCGCACCAGGTCTGGTGCACCGACATGGTCCACGAAGACCTGAGCACCGGTTTTCCGCTGTTCACCATGCTGACCCACTGGAACGGCGGGCTGACCTGGAACCAGATCGAGCTCGACCGCAGCTTCACCATCCCGGCCTGCCCGAGCCTGCGCTTCACCCCATTGCCGCTGCGCAGCGCCGCACCGCCGTACTCGCCGCACCGTTTCGACCCGCACCCGGGCGACAACATCGGCCTGATCGTTGAAGACCTCAGCACCGGTGGCAAACTGTTTTACGCACCGGGCCTGGGCAAGGTCGACGCACCGCTGCTGGAGATCATGGCCGACAGCGATTGCCTGCTGGTGGACGGCACGATGTGGGATGACGACGAAATGCAGCGCCGTGGCGTCGGCACCCGCACCGGCCGGGAAATGGGCCACCTGGCACAGAACGGCCCCGGCGGCATGCTGGAAGTGCTGGAACAACTGCCCAAACAGCGCAAAGTGCTTATCCACATCAATAACACCAACCCGATTCTCGATGAGGATTCGCCAGAGCGTGCAGAACTGGTTCGGCGCAATGTTGAAGTGGCGTATGACGGCATGAGTATTGTGTTGTAGCGGATGGCCCCGGAGAACCGAAATGACTGATACAGCAATGTCCCCCGCCGAGTTTGAAGCAGCCTTGCGAGCCAAGGGCGCTTATTACCACATCTATCATCCGTATCACGTGGCGATGTACGAAGGCCGGGCAACGCGCGAGCAGATCCAGGGCTGGGTCGCCAACCGTTTCTATTATCAGGTGAACATTCCCCTCAAGGACGCCGCGATCCTCGCCAACTGCCCGGACCGCGAGATTCGTCGCGAGTGGATTCAGCGCCTGCTCGACCATGACGGCGCCCCCGGCGAAGACGGCGGCATCGAAGCCTGGCTGCGTCTGGGCCAGGCCGTCGGCCTCGACCCGGATCAGCTACGCTCGCAGGAATTGGTACTGCCCGGCGTGCGTTTTGCCGTGGACGCCTACGTCAACTTCGCCCGCCGTGCCAATTGGCAGGAAGCCGCCAGCAGCTCGCTGACCGAACTGTTTGCGCCGCAGATCCACCAGTCGCGCCTGGACAGCTGGCCGCAGCATTACCCGTGGATCGACCCGGCCGGTTACGAGTATTTCCGCACGCGTCTGGGCCAGGCGCGCCGCGACGTCGAACATGGCTTGGCGATCACTTTGCAGCACTACACGACGCGGGCCGGCCAAGAGCGCATGCTGGAAATTCTCCAGTTCAAACTGGACATTCTTTGGAGCATGCTCGATGCCATGAGCATGGCCTACGAACTGAAACGCCCGCCGTATCACAGCGTGACCGAGCAACGGGTCTGGCATAAAGGAATCACCTTATGAGTTTTGATCGCAGCAAGACCCCGAGCTGGCGTACCGGCTACCGCTTCCAGTACGAACCGGCGCAGAAAGGTCATGTGCTGCTCTACCCGGAAGGCATGATCAAACTCAACGAAAGCGCCGCACTGATCGGCGGTTTGATCGACGGCGAGCGTGACGTTGCGGCGATCATCGCCGAACTGGACGCGCAGTTCCCTGGCGTGCCCGAGCTCGGTGACGACATCGAGCAATTCATGGAGGTCGCCCGTGCTCAGCACTGGATCGAACTTGCCTGATTGCGCGTCAGACAAGTTACCGCCCAAACCGGAAATCGGCCTGCCGCTGTGGCTGCTGGCCGAGCTGACGTATCGCTGCCCGCTGCAATGCCCGTACTGCTCCAATCCGCTGGACTTCGCCGAGCAAGGCAAAGAACTGAGCACCGAACAGTGGATCAAGGTCTTTCGCGAAGCGCGGGAAATGGGCGCGGCGCAATTGGGCTTCTCCGGCGGCGAACCGCTGGTGCGCCAGGACCTTGCCGAGCTGATTGCCGAGGCGCGCAAGTTGGGGTTCTACACCAACCTGATCACCTCGGGCATCGGCCTGACCGAGCAGAAAATCAGCGACTTCAAAAAAGCTGGCCTGGACCACATTCAGATCAGCTTTCAGGCCAGCGACGAGCAAGTGAACAACTTGCTGGCCGGCTCGAAAAAGGCCTTCGCCCAGAAGCTGGAAATGGCTCGTGCGGTGAAAGCCCACGGTTATCCGATGGTGCTGAACTTCGTGACCCATCGGCACAACATCGACAAGATCGACCGGATCATCGAGCTGTGCATCGCCCTTGAGGCGGACTTTGTGGAACTCGCCACTTGCCAGTTCTACGGTTGGGCGCAGCTCAACCGGGTCGGTCTGTTGCCGACCAAGGAACAACTGGTCCGCGCCGAACGCATCACCAACGAATACCGCGCCAAACTGGAAGCCGAAGGGCACCCGTGCAAGCTGATTTTCGTCACCCCTGACTATTACGAAGAGCGCCCGAAAGCCTGCATGAATGGCTGGGGCAGTATTTTTCTGACAGTCACGCCGGACGGAACCGCTCTGCCCTGTCACGGCGCCCGACAGATGCCGGTGCAGTTTCCCAACGTGCGCGACCACAGCATGCAGCACATCTGGTACGACTCATTCGGCTTCAACCGCTTTCGCGGTTACGACTGGATGCCCGAGCCGTGCCGTTCCTGCGACGAGAAAGAAAAAGACTTCGGCGGCTGTCGCTGCCAGGCATTCATGCTCACGGGGGACGCGAGCAACGCCGACCCGGTGTGCAGCAAGTCGGAACATCACGGCGTGATCCTCAAGGCTCGCGAAGAAGCCGAACACGCGACCCAGACCATTGAACAACTGGCCTTTCGCAATGAACGAAATTCACGACTCATCGCTAAAAGCTGAACCCTTCAGCGCTGCCAGGGCCGTCGCGGCCGGCATCGACTTCGCCGAGTTGCAGGTCGGCCCACATGGCTTGTTCTGGAACGAGTACCGTCCCGAGGACGCCGCCTGCCGAATCTGGCATTGGCGTGACGGCCAGGCGCATTGCGTGACGCCTGCGGGCTTCAGTGTGCGCAGTCGGGTGTACGAATACGGCGGCGGCGCGTTCTGTCTGACCGATGACGGGATAGTGTTCGTCAACGAGGCGGATCAACAGCTGTATCGACAGTCGCTGGCCGGCGAGACACCTGAGTTACTGAGCTCAGGCGAATGCCGATACGGCGATCTGCAGTTCGCTAACGGGCAGGTATTGGCGGTTGAAGAAAACCGCGATCGGCATCGTCTGGTGGCTATCGATGTGGCTGACGGGGTACGTCATCTACTGGCCGAAGGCGCTGATTTCTATGCCGCGCCGACGTTGAGTCCCGACGCACAACGATTGGCGTGGATAGAATGGAGCCGCCCCGATCAGCCATGGACCGCGACTCGCCTGATGGTTGCCGAACGCCAGAACGATGGCCGTTTTGCTCCGCCGCATTGCGTGGCGGGCGAAGATGCTGAGGAATCGCTGCAACAACCGAGGTTCGATACCAGCGGCCGTCTGTTTTGCCTGACTGATCGCGGTGGCTACTGGCAGCCTTGGGTGGAATCGGCAGACGGTTTGAGTCCGCTACCGAGTGCCGCAGCGGATCATGGGCCAGCGCCGTGGCAGTTGGGTGGCAGCACCTGGTTGCCGCTGAGCGAAGGCAGCTATCTGGCGAGCTGGACCGAAGACGGGTTTGGCAAACTGGGTCTTGGTGGTGACGCTGGTGAAGATTTCACGGGCGATTACAGCCGCTTCCGCTCTCTCGCACTGGATGAGCAGTTCATTTACTGCATCGCCGCTTCGTCAGTCAGTTCGTCGTCAGTCATTGCCATCGACCGCCAGACCCGGCAGGTCAAAACACTGGCTGGCGGTATTGCACCGTTGCCTGCCGAGCAGATCAGCGTCCCGCAAACCCTGCGCTACCCGAGCGGTTCGGGCGAGGCACACGGCTTCTTCTATCCAGCGATGACCGATGATGCAAAACCGCCTCTGGTGGTGTTTATCCACGGTGGCCCGACTTCGGCCTGCTACCCCATGCTCGATCCGCGAATCCAGTACTGGGCGCAACGTGGCTTCGCCGTGGCCGACCTCAACTACCGCGGCAGCAGTGGCTATGGCCGGGCTTATCGACAAGCGCTGCATTTGAGCTGGGGCGAAGTGGACGTGGAAGACGCTTGCGCAGTCGTCGCTCATCTTGCCGAACGCGGACTGATCGACGGCGACAAGGCGTTTATTCGCGGTGGCAGCGCAGGTGGCTACACCACCCTGTGTGCGCTGGCCTTCCACAACGTCTTTCGCGCCGGCGCCAGCCTGTATGGCGTCAGTGATCCTGCGGCACTGGGCCGGACGACTCACAAGTTCGAAGGCGATTATCTGGATTGGCTGATCGGCGACCCGGTGCAGGATACCGAACGCTACGCCGCACGAACGCCGTTGTTGCACGCGGACAACATCAGTGTTCCGGTGATTTTCTTTCAGGGTGAACTGGACGCCGTGGTAGTGCCGCAACAGACCCGCGACATGGTCACGGCGCTTCAGGACAACAGCATTCTGGTTGAAGCGCATTACTACGCTGACGAACGCCATGGCTTTCGCAAGGCCGGCAATCAGGCCCATGCGCTGGAGCAGGAGTGGTTGTTTTATCGAAGGGTGATGTCGTTGGCGGACTGAGATCGCAGCGTTCCATTCGCGGGCAAGCCTTGCCTGCGAATGCAATCTATCTGACGCCGCGAAACTCAGCGTTTGGCGATGATGTACACCGCATGCACGATCCCGGGGATGTAACCGCACAGCGTCAGCAGAATATTCAGCCAGAACGCCCCGGCGAAACCGACTTGCAGAAACACACCCAGTGGCGGCAAGAGAATGGCGATGATGATGCGAATAAAGTCCATGGGGTCAGCTCCTGATTAAAGTTGGCTCGTGTGAGCCTACAGCTAATCGACCTTTGCCGTTCGTCAGGGTTCAGTTCTGTGACTTCCGAGCACCAAGCCATCGCGGTGAATTTCGCAGACAAAAAAACGCCCCACGCCAAAAGAATCAGGCATGGGGCGATGCGTTATACCGCGAGACGGTTCGGAAATTCGTGTAGGTCCTGATCAGACGGCAATCCCTTTGCGGCACTGCAGTTGCGCAGTGCGCACACGGGAGAAGGCGCGGGCCAGGCGCAGGAGCATTTCGTCGATATTGGCTTTGCTGACGGTCAGGGCCGGGGTAAAGCGCAGGCAATCGGGCTGCGGAGCGTTGAGCAGCAGGCCTTCGTACAACGCAGCTTTGACGACGGCGTCAGCCGATTCGTCGGACAAGGTAAGCCCCCAGAACAGACCTTGCCCGCGCAACTCGCCGGGACCATAGCGATGGGATAAACGCTGCAAACCTTCGCTCAGGTGCTGACCGATTTCCCCGACATGATCGAGAAACCCCTTGTCCTGAACGCTGTCGAGGACGGCAAGACCGGCAGCCGTCATCAGTGCATTGCCATGATGAGTACCTGTCACTTCGCCGACCTCGAAACAGCAGGCCTTACCCCGCGCCAGCAACGCCGCCAATGGCACGCCACCGCCCAGCCCTTTACCGAGAACAACGATATCTGCCCGCACGCCGTAGGATTGTTCGGCGAGCAAGGTGCCACAACGCCCTAAACCGTGTCCGAGGCTATTGGCCCCGTCACCCTGTGAGAAATCCAGATACGCGCGGTCATCGCTGTCCCACAACCATGAGCCCTGACCGCGCACGAATATTTGTTTCGGTCACGCCCAGACCGTGGCGATCATGCTCGAACCGATCCAGAGCGAAGCCGGGGTGATACCGGCCACCGGGCATTACCTCAAAGGGGCAACAGTTGTTGGCAACGATGATCCGCGAAGCCCCGCCGCGATGCCGTTGGCCCCATTTGCGCGCCAGTTTGATCGCCGCGTCACAGGCTTCGCTGCCACTGTTGAGCAGGTACGCCTGATCACTGCCGGTGCTGGAGCACAGTCGCTCAGCAAGATTGTGCCGCGGTTATGGAGGCCGAAGCCGGGGCTGGAAAGATTGTCGCCTTTGGACGGCAAGAAGGTGCCTACCGTCAGGTCATCAAGACTCGGAGGATTGCGCCGCAAGCTGAACAAGTTCATCTGATCAAACCTCGTGCGAGGTTTTTTGCCTTACCTATGTAAACACCATCGAAGCAAACGGTATTCATCGCGCTCTGTAGCCCTGTAAGCCTTGTGAATGCGGTTAGACTAGGCTCAGCCAAGGCCTTGAGCCATTTCGATTTCCGAGCATTTTCGATAAGCACACCTTATGGATTTCAAGCAACTGCGTTATTTCGTCGCGGTCTACGAAGAAGGTCATGTGGGCCGGGCTGCCGAGCGGCTTTCAATCTCCCAACCGGCACTGTCCCAGCAGATCCGCCACCTCGAACAAAACCTCGATGTGAGCCTATTCGAACGCAGCAGCAAACGTCTGCTGCCAACCCTGGCTGCTCATACGTTGTACAACCATGCCCTGCCCTTGCTGGATGGATTGCAGCGGGCACGGGAAGCCTTGGGCAACTTCAAGGGCCGCCTCGTCAGCCAGGGCTACACGGCGTGATGCTGTACGAAGACGAGCTGACCCTGGTCATCCCGGCGGATCACCCGTTGCGGGAATTCAAGAAAGTCTCGATGAGTCAGGCTGCCGAATTGCCGATGTTGCTGCTGGGTGAAGAGTTTCAAGTGCGGCAGATCTGGCAAGCGCAACTGGCCAATCTGGGACGACGTCCGCAGGTACAGGCAGCCGCTTAAAGTTGGATTGGTGTGTCGGGATGTGCAGCGACAACAGGCCTCGCTGGCCTTATTGCGTACGTTGCTGGAAGAAGTGATGAATGGCACGGATGTGCGTTTGAGCAGCCCGGCAACACTGGATGAAATGAGCTGAGCACTTTTCCGCAGGTAAAAGAAAACCCCGCCGAAGCGGGGCTTTGCAGACTGTATCCCTGACATCCATTTCACTCCGCCGTCCTGGCAGAATCCTACGTGTCCGTGTTGTTGCTTTGCGCTTCCTGCGCGACGTCCATGTGAAGTAGATTAGCTGTGGATCCAATCTTCATCTATGGGAGAAGAGCAGCACGCCATGTAAGAGAATGCTTACATGACGTTACATTGTCAGAACTGTCCTGCGTCCAGCAGGAATAGTGACTCGCTACCGGCCTTCACCGACGCGCTCAACGAGTGGATACGCGGCAGCAGACGTGCGAAATAGAAGCGCGCCGTGCCCAACTTGCTCGCGTAGAAATCTTCTTGCGCTTCTTTGCCAAAAGCGGCCTTGGCCATCAGTGCCCACATGTACGCATACGCCACGTAACCGAATGCTTGCAGATACTCGACCGAGGCAGCACCGATTTCGTTCGGGTTGTTTTTCGCCCGATCCAGCAACCAGGCGGTCAGTTCGTCGAGGGTAGTCACCGCATCGTTCAGCGGTTTGGTGAACTCCACCAGATCAGCGCTGGCGGTCGCGGTGAAATGACGGATCTCGTCAGCGAACAGGTTGTAGAACGCCCCGCCGGTGCCGACGATCTTGCGTCCTACCAGGTCCAGCGCCTGAATGCCGTTGGTGCCTTCGTAGATCTGGGTGATGCGCACGTCGCGCACCAGTTGCTCCTGGCCCCACTCACGGATGTAACCGTGGCCGCCGAAAACCTGCTGGCCGTGAATGGTGGTTTCCAGACCCAGGTCGGTCAGGAACGCCTTGGCCACCGGGGTCAGCAAGGCCACCAAATCTTCCGCGCGTTTGCGGGTCGTGGCGTCTTCGCTGAACTTGGCGGTGTCCAGTTGCATGGCCACGTACGTCGAAAAGGCACGACCGCCTTCGTTCGAGGCTTTCATGGTCAACAGCATGCGACGCACGTCCGGGTGGACAATGATCGGGTCAGCGACCTTGTCCTTGTTTTGCGCGCCGGTCGGCGAACGGCTTTGCAGACGGTCGCGGGCGTACTCGACGGCGCTCTGGTACGAGCGCTCTCCGGTGGCCAGGCCCTGGATGCCAACACCCAGACGTTCGTAGTTCATCATCGTGAACATCGCGGCCAGGCCTTTGTTCGGCTCGCCGACCAGATAACCCACGGCCTCGTCGAAGTTCATCACGCAGGTCGCGGACGCCTGGATGCCCATCTTGTGTTCGATCGAACCGCAGGTCGCCGGGTTGCGCGCGCCCAGGCTGCCATCGGCATTGACCATGAACTTGGGCACCAGGAACAGCGAAATACCCTTCGGCCCCGCCGGTGCGTCCGGTAGCTTGGCCAGCACCAAATGAATGATGTTCTCGGTCAGGTCGTGCTCACCGCCGGTGATGAAGATCTTGGTGCCGCTGACTTTGTAGGAACCGTCGGCCTGAGGGTCGGCTTTGGTGCGAATGATGCCCAGGTCCGTACCGGCGTGTGGCTCGGTCAGGCACATGGAGCCAGCCCAGACGCCGGCGTACATGTTTGGCAGGTAGGCGGCTTTCAGCTCTTCGCTGGCGTGGGCGTTGATCGACAGGCAGGCGCCAGCGGTCAGCATCGGGTACAGGCCGAACGACAGGCTGGCGGAGTTGACCATTTCCTCGACTTGCGCCGAAACGGCCTTGGGCATGCCCATGCCGCCGTAGGTCGGATCGCCACCGACACCGACCCAACCGCCTTCAGCGTAAGTCTGATAAGCCTGTGGGAAACCTGCCGGCGTGGTGACGGCACCGTCCGCCCAATGGCAACCCTCTTCGTCAGCCGCACGGCTCAGGGGCGCAATGCTTTTGCTGGTGACCTTGCCGGCCTCTTCAAGAATGGCTTCGACCGTTTCAGCATCGACAGTCTCGGCCAGCGCAGGCAGCTCGGCCCAGAGTTTGGCGACCTCGAAAACTTCATTGAGGACGAAGCGCATATCGCGCAGGGGCGCTTTGTAGTCAGCCATGGCAAACCTCGCAAGATCTAAACAGGTGATTCGTAGGAGTGGTGCTTTCGTTGAGTTTGAGTGTAACCCAACAACTTTTACGACACATAGGGTCAGCTCATGACCGTTTTGTTATTTTTAGTCACTGAAAAGTGAACCATTAAAGAAGCCCGCAACTAGGCGGGCTCTTTTACGTCGGCTTGAAACACTATAGTGCGAATAACTCCGCAGGCAGGTTCATCAAACAATCGCTGCCCGCCTCGATTGACGCACGATGAGCCGCCGTGCGTGGCAGCAATCGCTTGAAGTAAAACTCGCTGGTCGCCAGTTTTGCCTGGCAGTAATCGGCATCGCCGCTGCCCGAATCGAGCTGTGCCTGAGCGACCAACGCCATGCGCAGCCACAGATAGCCGAGGATGATGTAACCGCTGTACATCAGGTAATCCACCGAAGCCGCGCCGACTTCATCCGGATTTTTCATCGCCGCCATGCCGACCTTGGTGGTCACCTCTCCCCACTGCTGATTCAGGTCGTTGAGCTGCGCCACGTAGCTGGCAAGTTGCGGATGTCCGGCGTTTGCCGCACAGAATTTGTGGACGATTTTGGTGAACCCGCGCAGCAATTTCCCCTGGCTGCCGAGGACTTTTCTTCCGAGCAAGTCCAGCGCCTGAATGCCGTTGGTGCCTTCATAGATCGGTGCGATCCGGCAGTCGCGTACCAGCTGCTCCATGCCCCACTCGCGGATAAAACCGTGACCACCGAACACTTGCATGCCGTGGTTGGTCACTTCCAGCCCGGTATCGGTCATGAAGGCTTTGCAGATCGGCGTGAGGAACGCCAGCAGGTCTTCGGCATCCTGACACGCCGTCTCATCCGTACTCAGATGCGCCACGTCCAGCAACTGCGCGGTGAAGTAAGTCAGCGCCCGATTGCCTTCGTTGAACGCCTTCATGGTCAGCAACATCCTGCGCACATCAGGATGAACAATAATCGGATCGGCGGCTTTTTCCGGCGCTTTCGGGCCGGTCAGCGCACGCATTTGCAAGCGATCGTTGGCGTACTTGATCGCCCCCTGAAAGCTCGCCTCCCCCAGACACAAACCCTGCATGCCGGTGCCGAGCCGTGCGTGGTTCATCATGGTGAACATGCAGTTCAGGCCCTTGTTCGGCTCACCGATCAAGAAGCCCTTGGCGTCGTCGAAGTTCAGCACGCAGGTAGCCGAGGCCTTGATGCCCATTTTGTGTTCGATCGAGCCGCAGGAAACGCCGTTGCGCTCTCCCGCCTCACCTTCGTCGTTGGGTAGGAATTTTGGAACGATAAACAGCGAAATGCCCTTGGTGCCTGCCGGAGCGTCCGGCAGTTTCGCCAGCACCAAGTGAATGATGTTTTCACTCATGTCGTGCTCGCCGGCAGAGATGAAAATCTTGCTGCCGGAGATCGCATAACTGCCGTCGGCCGCAGGCACGGCGCGGGTTTTGATGATGCCCAGGTCAGTGCCGCAATGGGCTTCGGTCAGGCACATGGTGCCGGTCCATTGGCCGGCGGTGAGCTTGCTCAGGTAAGTCTGCTTCTGTTCTTCAGTGCCATGGGCGTGGATCGCCGACATTGCACCGTGAGTCAGACCGGGGTACATGCCCCAGGAGGTGTTGCTGGAGCCAACCATTTCGCTGATGACCAGCCCCAGCGAACTCGGCAACCCCTGGCCACCGTAAACCGGATCAGCCGCCAGACCGTGCCAACCGCCCTCAACGTATTGTGCGAAGGCCTGCTTGAAGCCTGTAGGCGTAGTCACCACGCCATTGTCGAAATGGCAGCCTTCTTCGTCGCCGCTGCGGTTTAGCGGGGCAAGAACGTTCTCACAGAATTTCGCACCTTCTTCGAGGATCGCATTGACCATGTCCGGGCTGGCATCGGTGGCGCCCAGCGCGGCGTAATTGCTGTGAAAATCAAAGACGTGGTCGATCAGAAAGCGCATGTCGCGCAGGGGAGCTTTGTACTCAGGCATGGTCATTTCTCCGGCAGCAGATTCCCCAAACCTACTGCCGCGCCCCCGGCCTCACAATCACAGTCCAGACGCTGAATGCGCCATCATCACTCAATCAGTAGCGGCGTCCATGCGCACTGCGCCACGACGGTTCTGACCGAATGCCACCACACAGTTTCGCCCCGCACCCTTGGCACTGTAGAGCGCCTCGTCAGCGGACTTGAGCACTTTTTCGGGGGTGCGCTGCTCTAGGCGTTCGGCGACGCCGATGCTGACGGTGACCGACACACTTGAGGCGCCCGAGCCCGCGCGACGTTGACGACCTTGCTGGTCGTCCTGAGGACGGCTGTCCTGATTGCGCAGCTGAATGTTGTAGGTGGCGATGGACTCGCGGATCACTTCCAGGTGCGGCATACACTCTTCGAGGGTCTTGCCTGCGAACACCAGGGCGAATTCCTCACCACCGTACCGATACGCCCTACCGCCACCACCGATTTTCGACAGCTTGCTGGCGACCAGCCGCAGTACCTGATCGCCGACATCGTGACCGTGGGTGTCATTGAATTTCTTGAAGTGATCGACATCGCTCATCGCCAGCACGTAATTGCGCCCCAACCGCTGCATCCGCTCGTTCAAGGCGCGGCGGCCCGGCAGACCGGTGAGTTCGTCGCGGAAGGCCATTTGGTAGGCCTCATGGGCGACCGCTGCGGCAATCATCAACATCACCTGACTGCACATGATATTCAGGGTGAACGGCAGGATGAAGGTTTTCGGCAACATCCAGAACAACCCGAGCAAACCCACCAATTGGGCAGCATGCAAGGGTCTCGGGTTGCGCCAGTATTGCCAGGCCAATAACGCAAACGAAGCGACGAACACGGGATAGGACAGCTGGATCAGGCTCATCCAGGCGCCATGCAACGCTGGCCAGCGGATCTCCGACAGCCACATCAACAGCGCCTGTGGGTAACTTTGTTCCAGCCCCAACGCCACGCTACCAAAGGCCAGCAACACGGCGAAGCGCGCCACCATGTCCTGGAACAGGTGGGTGCGCTCCTGCCACGCGGCGAACACACCAAATAGCAGCGGCAGCAACAGGCAGCACAGATGGAAGACCACAGCGGCGTCTTCACGAACCTTGCCGTTGTCGCGGTAATAGTCGGTCTGGGTGTCGAGCAGGAAGTAGGCGATGTACACCGTGACCATCAGGAACAGCTCGCGCTGTCGCCGATAAACCGCACAATACGACCCGCCAAGCAGCAGGACCAAGGTCGGCAGGACGTTGAACAATGACGTGAAGAATACGTTGAGATCTTTGACGTAGGCCGCGGCAAGCCCCGCCAGTAACAGGACCAGCGACGGCAGGAAATGGTTGATATGAACAGCAGAAGAACGCGGCAAGGGGTTGAGCTCCGGCCCGGGCAAATCAAAGATGGCATTGTGCCTTCGCTTGGCGCAATTAAGCACACGCAATGTGATCTGCATCACACCGCACCCTCTATAACGGCAGGAATTCGGTTTTTCTGAGCGATTTGCCAGGTATTTCAGAAAAAAAGTGGCTGATAGCCATTATATCGATCAACCATGGCTTTTTTACAGATGTTGGATCGCCGTAGCAGGAAGCCTTCAGAGCTTCGCGCTTGGCACCACCACGCCTCATGCAACATGCGCGCCATTGAGACTGTCAGTTATGACAGTATCGTCCGGTATTTTTACGGCGTTTAATTCCCTGTACCACTCACCGGAGCCCGACCACCACTTTCGGGATAGGAGAGTGTCGTCCGAACCTGACAGGAGTGACACGTATGGAAGACCCAATTATCGAGGCAGTCAGCACCACTTCACTTACTCTGATTCGTGATGCGATACCCAGGCTGCTACCGCTGAGCGTGGTGGAAGCCATACCCAATTTCGGTGGCTTGATTCCCCTGACGGCGACGGCACGTGACCTGCGTATTGGCATCCCGGCATTGCCACAGCCCGGTCCCGCTAGGTCGCGCCCCATTATCCGGATATACGCAGAGTTACCGTCTCCGGGTGAGTATGAGATCCTTGCCCACCATCAAATGGCGGCGTATCCCGCCGGGGATTTCGAGGTGCTTGTACCGCGCCGTAAGGTAGGCAGTGAAGGCGAGTATCGGCTCACGTACGTTCTGGATGACGGCGACAATTTACTGAGCGCCACCGCCAGCACCCGGTTGCTGATTCAGAAGACTGCACCTTTTGGCCACCTGACCATCACACCGCCACGCCCGCTGCTACCGCTCAACCTCGACACTGCGCTGATCAGCGAGGCTTATCTGCTCGCCAACGACCCCGTCATGTTCCGGATGCCACCGCACCCCGAAATCGATACCCAGATTGCCCTGCGCTACGTGCCCTACTACGGCAATACGGATAGCCAAATGCAGGTTTCTTACGCTGATCCAGCGGTGATTACGCTGCCCGACACTCCGGCTGACCGATTTATCCCCGTACCAGCGGCAACTATTCGCGCCCGAGGCAATGGCCTACAGCAACTGACCTACCGTTGCATGGACCGGGCCGGCAATCGTGCTCGAGACTCATTGATCCTTGAAGTCAGGGTCGCGCTTCAAATAACGCCTTCAAATATTCCCGTGCCGCGGGTGACGCAGGCTATTGCGCCAGACAACACGGTGACCCTGGCTGACATCACCCCAGCCGGGATGGAGGTGTGGCTGGACAGTGTCGACGGTTTGCAGATTGGCAACTCCATCACGGTGCTCGTCGGTACGCTGGCGGCGGTGGCTGTTGTGTATGCAGGGCAGTCGTTGCCGATGCGGTTGGTGGTCCCTGCGGCACGCGTGCAAGCCGCTGTTCCGGGAGCCACCACCAATGATACGCCGGCATCCGTCAGGTTCAGGATCACCAGTGGCGGGGTAAACTTCGACGGGCTGGTCGCCAGGAATCTGATCTTCAATCTGTCGACCTTCATGCAGTTGCTGCCGCCAGTGATGAGAAACCTGAACAACGGCAATCTCACCTGCAACTCCCCGCAACCCAGCGACCTGCCCTATTCCAACCGTATCATTGAGGTATTTATCCCGCCCTCGGTGCTCTTGCGGGCCAATGCGACGGTTACTGTGAACTGTGCACTCAGTCGACAGGACGATGGCTCGACGCTGATCAATCCGCCAGTCACCGTCTCTGCCTTGCTGTCGGCCGACGCTGCGACGCTGGGTCAGACCTTGAACGTGCCGTATCCATCGACCATGGGCCTGATCGGCAGAGGGGTAATGTACGTCTTCTATACGACGCTCAATGCGGCCGGGCAAGCGATTCGATCAGCCCCGGTGCCCGTACCGGTCAGGGGTGTTTTGCCGGGGAACTTCTATTGCGACGGCACACCTTTTATCCCGACGCCTTGATGGACGCTGCAGCGTTGCGTGTCTGGCGCCCATAAAAAAACCGCCGCTCCCAAAAGAAGCGGCGGTTTATTGAAGAGCGGCGTGAGGCTTAGTAACCCAGCGCGAAGTCTTCTTCTTTCATGTCCATCAGATTGTTAGCGCCCGACAGCATGGTGACAACGTGAGTGCGGGTGCGCGGCAGGATGCGCTGGAAGTAGAAGCGCGCAGTCTGCAGCTTGGCGGTGTAGAACGCCGTTTCGGTGGTGCCGGCAGCCAGTTTCTCGGCCGCCAGACGCGCCATGTCAGCCCAGAAGTAAGCCAGGCAGGCGTAACCGGAGTACATCAGGTAATCCACCGACGCTGCGCCGACTTCTTCGCGATCCTTCATGGCCGCCATACCGACCTTCATGGTCAGCTCGCCCCACTCTTTGTTCAGCGCAGCCAATGGCTCGACGAACTCTTTGACCGCTTCGTTGCCTTCGTTGGTCTGGCAGAACTTGTGGACGATCTTGGTGAAGCCTTTCAGGGCTTCGCCTTGAGTCATCAGCACTTTACGGCCCAGCAGATCGAGTGCCTGGATACCGGTGGTGCCTTCGTACAGCATCGAAATGCGGCTATCGCGAACGTTCTGCTCCATGCCCCACTCAGCGATGAAGCCGTGGCCGCCGTAGATTTGTACGCCGTGGTTGGCGGATTCGAAGCCGACTTCAGTCATGAAGGCTTTGGCGATCGGCGTCATGAACGCCAGCAGTGCGTCGGCCTTCTTCTTCTCTTCTTCGTCCACGCCGTACTTGACGATGTCGACTTGCTTGGCAGTGAAGTAAACCATCGCACGGTTACCTTCGGCGAAGGCCTTCATGGTCAACAGCATGCGACGTACGTCAGGGTGAACGATGATCGGGTCAGCGGCTTTTTCCGGCGCTTTCGGGCCAGTCAGGGAGCGCATTTGCAGACGATCACGAGCGTATTTCAGACCGCCCTGGAAGCCGATCTCGGCGTGGGCCAGACCTTGCAATGCGGTGCCCAGACGTGCGGTGTTCATGAAGGTGAACATGCAGTTCAGGCCTTTGTTCGCCGGGCCGATCAGGAAACCGGTGGCCGCGTCGAAGTTCATCACGCAGGTGGCGTTACCGTGGATGCCCATCTTGTGTTCCAGGGAACCACAGGTCACAGCGTTGCGTGCGCCGACCGAACCGTCTTCGTTCGGCATGAACTTGGGAACGATGAACAGCGAAATGCCTTTGGTGCCAGCCGGTGCATCCGGCAGACGTGCCAGCACGATGTGGACGATGTTGTCGGCCATGTCGTGTTCGCCGGCCGAGATGAAGATCTTGGTGCCGGAGACTTTGAAGGAACCGTCGGCCTGTGGTTCAGCCTTGGTGCGCAGCATGCCCAGGTCGGTGCCGCAATGCGGTTCGGTCAGGCACATGGTGCCGGTCCATTCGCCAGAAACCAGCTTGGTCAGGTAAGCCTCTTGCTGCTCAGGCGTGCCGTGCTCGGAAATGGTGTTCATCGCGCCATGGGACAGGCCTGGGTACATGCCCCACGACCAGTTGGCTTCGCCAACCATTTCGCTGACAGCCAGGCCCAGAGATTCTGGCAGACCTTGGCCGCCGTGCTCTACGTCATGGGCCAGGCTTGGCCAGCCGCCTTCGACGAATTGTTTGTAGGCTTCTTTGAAGCCCGTCGGGGTTTTAACGCCGGACTCGCTCCAGGTGCAGCCTTCGGTGTCACCCACGCGGTTCAGCGGAGCCAGCACCTGCTCACAAAACTTGGCGCCTTCTTCGAGAATGGCGTCAACCATGTCTGGAGTTGCGTCCGAGCAAGCCGGAAGGCTCTGATAGTGCGCTTCGTAGCCGAGCAGTTCGTCACGAACGAAGCGAATATCACGCAAGGGGGCCTTGTAGTCAGGCATAGCGATAAACCTCTGCTGATGTAACCGGGGATGAACGACCGTATTGATTTGTTGTGACGGTCAAACAGTTGTTTGAAACATACGTTTACGCCCAAATCTTGTCAAGCGCCGATCTTTTGCCGCTCGTCATCACCTGAGGCAAATACCAGACCCACAGCAACGCAACACCGTCGCCTGAGCCATACGCTGTGGAGGAAAGATTAGTTGAGAGAGAAGGATTCACGCAGAAAAACGCCGCGAATAGTCGCGGCGTTGAGGGAGCGGGTTCAGCGAGGGTTCAGGCGAAGGTATCAATCAACGTACCAAGCACCTCATCGGATGCCTTGGCGACTTTGACACCCAGCTCAACCTGAAATTTGCCCTGGGCCATCTCGACCATATTGCTGGCCAGGTCTGACTGCTGACTGCGATCTACCGAACGCAGACGATCAACCTGAGCCTCGGAAGACTGGCTGGTCACCGAACGCTCGATCGTCGTGTTGGCGATCTGGCCAGAGGCCTGATCGACACGGTTCTGCCCTGTCTGAATAGTGCTCAGACCGGCATAAAAAGCGGTGTTTCCTGAGATTTCCATGGGAGAACTCGTCCTACAAAGGATCAACAGCGGCCATTGAATCAGACCCACTGACAAAAGGCCCGACAAAAACACTAATGGCACAGTGCCTTGTCATAGTTAAAACCCCTGCCAGAAAACTCAGTCCAGTAGATCCAGTTGCAGATGCTCCGCCACCGCTTCAGCCGTCACCAACTTGAGTTTCGGCACTCGCCCCAGGCACGGTGCCGGGATCCGCTCAGCAAGTGTTGCAAGGTTTTCTTCCAGGCGCGAAGTCTTCGGATCGATGATATTGGCCACCCACCCCGCCAACTGCAAACCGTCCTGAGCAATCGCCTCGGCTGTCAGCAGCGCATGGTTGATGCAACCCAGGCGCACACCCACCACCAGGATCACCGGCAGATCCAGCGCCATCGCCAGGTCCGACAGATTGTCCTGATCCGCCAAAGGCACTCGCCAGCCTCCAGCACCTTCGATCAAGGTGAAGTCCGCTTGCATATCGAGAATTTCCTGCATGGGCGTCAACAGTGATTGCACCGTCAATGCCACACCGGCCTCCCGCGCTGCCAGATGCGGTGCGATCGGTGGTTCGAATGCCACTGGGTTGACCTGCGCATAAGTCAAAGGCACTGAGCACTCCGCCAGCAACGCCAACGCATCGGCGTTGCGCAAGCCCTTGGGCGTCACATCGCAACCGGAGGCGACCGGCTTGCCCGCCGCCGTGCTCAAACCGGCCGACCGAGCGGCATGCAACAAACCTGCTGCAATGGTGGTCTTGCCGACATCGGTGTCAGTGCCAGTGATGAAATAGGCTGCGCTCATAAAGGTTTCTCCAACACGGCGTAGACCACTTGATAAGTCGCCGGCAATCCTTCGGCCTGACGAAATTGCTCATACGCCTCGATCAATCCGAGGATCCGTGCCCTGCCGGTCAAACCGCCCGGGCGACCGGGGTTCAAGTTGTGGGCACCCAGTGCCTTGAGTTCATGGGTCAGGCTGCGCACATCCGGGTAATGCAACACGTGCGGTCGGGTTTCCAGACTCGCGACTCTCAACCCACTGTCCGCGCAAAGCTGTTGATAAACCCCGAACTCGCGAAAGCGGTTGACGTGCACCATGCCATCCACCTGACGCCAGCTGTCACGCAGCTCGAACAGTGTGCCCACGCACAGACTAGCAAACGCGAAAATTCCGCCAGGTTTCAATACGCGATTGGCTTCACTGAGCACCGAAGCGAAGTCCGCACACCACTGCACCGCCAGGCTGGAGAAGATCAGATCGCAGGTCGAATCCTGCAACGGCAACCGCTCGGCATCGCCTGCGATGAAATGCGTTGCACCACCCAACGGCCGGGCGTGATTGAGCATGCCTTCGGCGATGTCCAATGCCAGCCCGTGACTGGCAGGAAATCGCTCGCCCAATGCACGACTGAAATGCCCGGTGCCGCAGCCCAGGTCCAGCCAGACACCCGGCACGAAGTCCTCCGGCAAACGACTCGACAATTCACTGCCAACGTCGCGCTGAAATTCGGCCACGCTGTCGTAGCTTGCCGCCGCACGGGAAAAAGATGCCGCCACCTGGCGTTTGTCGGGCAAACCGCCGGGCAGGTTGGGGAGGGATAAATCAGTCATCACCGGACTCATGCAAAAAGGCCTGAATCGCCCCCGCCACACCGTGAGGGTCTTCCAGAGGAAACGCGTGACCGGCCTGCTCGATCAGACCGATTTCGACATCCGGCAGCAATTTCAGCAGGTCGCCCGCCGCTTCGGCTGGAACCAGTCCGTCGAGGCCGGCGAACAAGTGCAGTTGTGGGCCGCGGAACGACTGCAAAGCCTGGCGGGTATCCAGTTGTGCGAGCAACTCCAGGCCGCTCATCAGCACCTCTGCCGAAGTGTGTGGCGCGCCACCGAGCAACAGCCGAGACAACCCGCGCGGGTCTTCGGCACCCTGAGCGCAGAGCAGCGAGAAACGTTTCAACGTCATGCGCGGATCAGCCTTGCAGCCGGCCAGAAACGCATCGAAGGTTTCGGCAGGCATCGCGCTTGGCCATTGCTCATGAGCGACAAAAGAAGGATTGCTCGCCAGCGTCAGCAAGCCGCAGCAGCGATCGCCGCGCCGGGCTGCCAACTCTGAAGCGAGCATGCCGCCGAGCGACCAGCCACCGAGCCAGGCATCCTGAGGCAACGTCGAGTCCAGCTCATCGAGCCACTCCTCAAGATCGCTCGATCCCAGTTCCGGCAACGGCTCGATCTCGACCCGCAAGTGTTCATCCAGTCCTTGTAACGCTGCCGCCAAAGGCTCCAGGGGAGAAATTCCGAGGCCCCAGCCGGGCAGCAGAATCAGACGATCACGCATGGCTTGGCTCCGGTCCCAGTTGTTGAAAACAATCGGCCAGTCCATTTAACAATAGCTGTACCTGCGCCTCGCTGTGCGCAGCGGTCAGGGTCACCCGCAGTCGGGCGCTGCCGGCGGGCACGGTCGGTGGACGGATCGCCGTCACCATCAGACCGCGCTCACGCAGCATCTGCGACAGTCGAACCGCACGCCCGGCATCGCCGATCATGATCGGCTGGATCGGTGTGAAGCTGTCCATCAACTCCAGGCCGATTTGTTCGGCACCGTGGCGGAACTGGCGGATCAACGTTTTCAGATGCTCACGTCGCCAGTGCTCAGTGCGCAGCAATTCAAGGCTTTTCAGCGTCGCGCAGGCCAGCGCCGGCGGCTGGCTGGTGGTGTAAATGTAGGGACGGGCGAACTGGATCAGGCTCTCGATCAGCTCTTCGCTGCCAGCCACAAAAGCCCCGGCGGTACCGAACGCCTTGCCGAGGGTGCCGACAAGCACCGGCACGTCTTCCTGACTCAGGCCGAAATGTTCGACGATCCCGCCACCATTGGCACCCAGCGGACCAAACCCGTGAGCGTCATCGACCATCAACCATGCACCTTTGGCTTTCGCCTCCCGAGCCAGCGCCGGCAGGTCGGCAATGTCGCCGTCCATGCTGAACACGCCGTCGGTGACGACCAGGGTGTTGCCGGTCGCCTTCTCGAGACGCTTGGCCAGACTCGCCGCGTCGTTGTGCAGATAGCGATTGAAGCGCGCTCCGGACAACAGTCCTGCATCCAGCAGGGACGCGTGATTGAGCCGGTCTTCCAGCACCGTATCGCCCTGCCCGACCAGCGCGGTGACCGCACCGAGGTTGGCCATGTAGCCCGTGGTGAACAACAACGCGCGCGGTCGACCGGTGAAATCGGCCAAGGCCTCTTCCAGCGCGTGATGCGGGCTGCTGTGGCCGATCACCAAATGCGATGCCCCACCACCGACGCCCCAACGGGCCGCACCGGCGCGCCAGGCTTCGATCACTTGCGGGTGATTGGCCAGGCCCAGATAGTCGTTGTTACAGAACGCCAGCAACGGCTGACCATCGACCACCACTTCCGGGCCTTGGGGGCTTTCGAGCAATGGGCGTTGGCGGTAGAGATTTTCGGCACGACGGGCAGCAAGGCGCGCGCTGAGATCGAAAGACATGCGGACCTCGCGAGTGGGAAAGTGGCACGAGCCTCTGTAGGAGCTGCCGCAGGC
>NZ_JBBWCB010000191.1:0-8416 GCF_039888995.1 Pseudomonas rossensis
TCTTATCGGTATATAAAAGGACTTTGTAGGAGCTGCCGAAGGCTGCGATCTTTTGATCTTGGCCAACCCTGATACCCACTATCGAGAGCGTTGATTTCTGCCCGTCGAAGGGTGCGGGTAGCCTGTGTTCATTGCCCCGAACTCAGATGCCAGGACGCCAGACATGAAACCTCTAATCGCCACTTTCTTGCTGCTCGCGGTCTCCGTTCTCGCTGGATGTGCCAGCCATGTTTCACCGGAATTGCGGCCGTACACCGCCGAAGAAAGCAAGGAACTGGCGTTGGAAGACTTGAATCGTCGCGGTTTGTCCTTCGACGAATACCACGCGAAAAAAGCCGAATTGCTCGGTCAACCGCAAAAATCGTTCAGTTTCGACAAACAAGGCGAGATGAACGCCGAACGTGCTGTACAGCTTCACGGTCGTCCTAGCTGATCGAAAACTGTACCGCTTGAAGTTTCACGTAACTGTCCATGGGTTTCCCTTAAGGGCTGCGATAGGGTCAACACCTGACTGACCCCAATGGACTGCCACCCATGACGCTCTCGCTCGATTTGCTGCTGGGCTTCGCCCTGTTTGCGCTTGTCACCTCGATAACTCCCGGCCCCAACAACACGATGTTGCTGGCATCGGGCGTGAACTTCGGCTTTAACCGCACCATTCCCCACATGCTTGGCATTACCTGCGGCTTCTTCGTGCTCGTCGTGGCGGTAGGTTTCGGCTTGGGCGCAGTGTTTCAAACCTATCCTTTGCTCTACAGCGTGCTGCGTTACGTCGGCGCTGCGTATTTGTTGTATCTGGCGTGGAAGATTGCCCAGTCAGGACCGGTTTCCGAGAGTGAAAAGGGCGAGAGCAAGCCAACCAGCTATTTGGGCGCCGCAGCGTTCCAGTGGGTCAATCCCAAGGCCTGGATCATGGCCATCGGTGCCATTAGCACCTACACGCCAATGCAGGGTTATTTCACCAACGTGATCGTGATTGCGGCGGTGTTCGCCTTGATCAACCTGCCGAGCGTCAGTGTCTGGGCAGGCTGTGGCACGTTGTTGCGCAACGTGCTGAAAGATCGCCGCTGGTTGCGGCTGTTCAACTGGGGCATGGCCTTGCTGCTCGTGGCTTCGCTGTATCCGTTGTTGCTCGAAAGCTTCAGCTGACGCATTGCTTCAACCGGTTGCCCGATGCCTGTTAAGCTCGACTTCAGGAGCGTTCCTACGCACTTTTAAATGAAGTTGTTCTTCTTTAACGGCCTCCGATCAGGTATTTCTAACGCTCTGTACGATCGGCGCAGCTCACGAGGCTGCGCTTTGACGTTTCAGTGACGAGCCTCCTGATCCCGGAACATGCTCTGCGAGTCTTCTATGAATAAACGTCCTCTGTATTTCGACTACGCCGCCACCACGCCGGTGGATGAGCGAGTCATCAAGGTCATGGTCGAGTGTCTGGGTTTTACCGGCAACTTCGGCAATCCGGCGTCCAGCTCCCATGCGTTCGGTCAACAGGCCCGGCAATCGGTCGAGCAGGCGCGGCGCCAGGTCGCCGACCTGGTCGGCGCCCAGGCGGAGCAGATCGTCTGGACCTCCGGCGCCACTGAATCGAACAACCTTGCCCTCAAGGGCGTGGCCCAGGCTCGCGGCGTTTCTGGCGGCCACATCATCACCAGCCAGATCGAACACAAAGCGATTCTCGACACGGCGAAGCAGTTGCAGGATGCCGGTGTTGCGGTGACTTATCTGGTGCCTGACGCCGAGGGTCTGATTACCCCGCAAGCGGTCAGCGAAGCGATGCGCGAAGACACCTTTCTGGTGTCGCTGATGCTGGTCAATAATGAGCTGGGCACGGTCAACGACATCTCGGCTATCGGCGAAATCGTGCGTGCACGCGATGCGTTGTTCCATGTCGACGCGGCTCAAGGTGCAGGCAAAGTGGCGATCGATCTGACCCGGTTGCCAGTGGATCTGATGTCATTTTCCGCCCACAAGATTTACGGCCCAAAAGGCATCGGCGCGCTGTACGTCGGGCCGCGCGCGCAGCAGCGTTTGCAGGCGCAGATTCACGGCGGTGGTCACGAGGGCGGTTTGCGTTCCGGCACCCTGGCGACTCACCAAATCGCTGCCATGGGTGTGGCGTTCGCGTTGGCGGCCTCTTCGTTCGATGAAGAGAAAGCCATGATCGTCCGGTTGCGCGAGCGCTTGCTCGAACAGCTGCTGAGTATTCCCGGCGTTCGCCTCAATGGCAGTTCGACCCAGCGCATCCCTCATACCTTGAGCCTGACCTTCAACGAAGGTGAGTTCAATTCCGCGGCGTTGAGCACTTCGATCGCGTTTTCCGCGACCTCGGCCTGCAACTCCGCCAGCAATGCGCCCTCCCATGTGCTGCTGGCCTTGGGGCATGACGCCCGTTCGGCGAGTCGCACCATTCGCTTGAGTCTCGGCCGGTTCACCACCGAGCAAGACATCGACCAAGCGGTACACCTGATTAAAGCGGCCTGCGCCAGTGCTCCGGCATTTTGGCAATAAGGTCTGAAAGTGCCGGCGTTGATCGGTACTCAACAATAATGATGAAGTAATTAGCAGGAGACATGATGAGTACGCAGCCTTCGATCAATGGATCGGTGCCCCAACGCCTGGCGCAAACCCGCGAACTGATGAGCCGGGAGGGCATTCACGCTCTGCTGGTGCCGTCGGCCGACCCGCATCTTTCGGAATACCTGCCGGGTTACTGGCAAGGGCGGCAATGGTTGTCGGGCTTCCATGGCTCGGTCGGCACGCTGATTGTTACGCCGGACTTTGCCGGCGTCTGGGCCGACAGCCGTTATTGGGAACAAGCGACCAAGGAACTCAAGGGTAGCGGGATCGAACTGGTCAAGCTGCAACCGGGTCAGCCCGGCCCGCTGGACTGGCTGGCCGAGCAAACCCCTGAAGGCGGCGTCGTCGCGGTAGATGGTGCGGTAATGGCCGTGGCTTCGGCGCGTACGTTGGGTGGCAAACTCGAAGAACGCGGCGCACGTCTGCGCACTGACATCGATGTGTTGAGCGAAGTCTGGAGCGACCGTCCGACGCTGCCAAACGAACCGATCTATCAACACCTGCCGCCTCAGGCGACGGTCAGCCGCGGCGAGAAACTGGCCAAGCTGCGTGAGGTTTTGAAAGATCGCGGTGCCGACTGGCACTTCATCGCCACCCTCGATGACATCGCCTGGCTGTTCAACTTGCGCGGCGGTGACGTGTCATTCAACCCGGTGTTTGTTTCCTTTGCCTTGATCAGCCAGCAGCAGGCCACCCTGTTCGTGGCGCTGAGCAAGGTCGATGCCGAGCTGCGTGCAGTTCTCGAACAGGACGGCGTGACCCTGCGCGACTACAGCGAAGTGGCCGCCGCCTTGCTCGCCGTACCGAGCGGGGCGAGTCTGCAAGTCGATCCGGTGCGCGTCACCGCCGGCTTGCTGGATAACCTGGATAGCGGCGTGAAACTGGTCGAAGGCCTGAACCCGACGACGTTGGCCAAATCGCAGAAAAGCCTGGCCGATGCCGAGCACATTCGTCAGGCCATGGAGCAGGACGGCGCGGCCCTGTGCGAATTTTTCACCTGGCTGGACACTGCGTTGGGTCGTGAACGCATCACCGAACTGACCATCGACGAACACCTGACGGCCGCGCGTACCCGACGTCCGGGTTATGTATCGCTGAGCTTCAACACCATTGCTGCGTTCAACGCCAATGGCGCGATGCCGCACTACCACGCCACCGAAGAAGAACACGCGGTGATCGAAGGCGACGGTCTGTTGTTGATCGACTCCGGCGGCCAGTACTTGGGCGGCACCACTGACATCACGCGGATGGTGCCGGTCGGTACGCCGACCGCTGAGCAGAAGCGCGATTGCACGCGGGTGCTCAAAGGCGTGATTGCATTGTCCCGTGCGCAGTTCCCCCGTGGCATTCTCTCGCCGTTGCTCGATTCGATTGCCCGCGCGCCGATCTGGGCTGAAAGCGTTGATTACGGTCACGGCACCGGTCATGGCGTCGGCTACTTCCTCAACGTGCACGAAGGCCCGCAGGTCATCGCCTATCAGGCCGCCGCGGCACCGCAAACCGCCATGCAGCCGGGCATGATCACGTCCATCGAACCGGGTACTTACCGTCCGGGGCGCTGGGGTGTGCGGATCGAGAACCTGGTGTTGAACCGTGAGGCGGGCAAAAGCGAGTTCGGTGAGTTCCTGAAGTTCGAAACCCTGACCTTGTGCCCGATCGACACTCGCTGCCTGGAACCGTCGCTGCTGACCGATGACGAAAAACAGTGGTTCAACGCCTACCATGCCGAGGTGCGCGAGCGCTTGAGCCCGTTGCTCGACGGCGCAGCCCTTGAGTGGTTGAACACCCGCACTGCGGCTATTTGATCGGTTGGAGTTCAGGCGCTTCTTCGAGCGCCTGGCTCATGTAGTCGACAAAGGCTTTGACCCTGGCGGATTGGCGACGATTCGCCGGGGACACGGCATGAATCGGCAGCGACTGGGCGCTGTATTCCAGCAAAATCGCTGTCACGCGTCCCGCCTTCAAGTCCTCGCTGAACAGCCAAACCGGCGACAGCGCAATCCCCAGTCCCCCCAATACCATCTCGCGGAGTGCCTCGGAGCTGCGCAGGGGCGGTTGGTTGTCGAGATTTAACTCAGGGCTTCAAGGACAAAGTCCAGGCGATCCTGGCCGAAGAACAGCTGATTATCGACAAACATGCTCGGGGCACCGAATACGCCCCGTTGCACCGCTTTCTCTGTGTTGTCCTTGAGAGCGGCTTTGACTTCCTCGTCGGCGGTCAGGGCCAGCACCTCATTTGGATCGAAACCGTTCTGTGTCAGTACTGACGCGACGGTTGCGAGGTCATCGAGGCTGCGGCCTTCAACCCAGAGGGCGTGAAACAGGCAATCGATGAATGCCTGAAAGCGTTCGGGATGGCGCAACTGCATGCCGGTGACGGCGCGCATCAGCATCAGGGTGTTGATAGGAAAGTGGGGATTGAACTTCAGTGGCACGCCATAGCGCTTGGCATAGCGGTCCAGGTCTTGGAACATGTAGCGGCCCTTGGCGGGGATGGTCGCGGGGGAGGCGTTACCAGTGGCTTTGAAGACGCCGCCCAGCAAGATTGGTATGTAGATCAACTGGCTGTCGGTCCGCTCGCAGATCTTCGGCAGTTGGGTATAGGCCAGGTAGGTGGCGGGGCTGCCGAGGTCGAAATAGAACTCCACGGTTTTGCTCATGGTCAATGTGCTCTGCTTATTATTGTGGGGGACGGCTTACCAGCGTTCGCTCCAGGGGCGCAGGTCCAGCTCGAAGGTCCATGCGTCACGGGGCTGGCTGTGCAGGTACCAATAGTTCTCGGCGATGTGCTCTGGATTGAGAATGCCGTCCTGGTCCTTGGTCGCGTACTTTTCGGGGAAACTCTCGCGGATAAAATCGGTATCGATGGCGCCGTCGACTACAACATGGGCGACGTGAATGTTCATCGGCCCCAGTTCACGCGCCATGCTTTGCGCCAGGGCACGAATCCCGTGCTTGGCGCCGGCGAACGCCGCAAATCCTGAGGCTCCACGCAGGCCGGCGGTAGCGCCGGTGAACAGGATAGTCCCGCGTTGACGCTTGGCCATGCGTTTGGCCACTTCACGAGCGTTGAGAAATCCTGAGAAGCAGGCCATTTCCCAGATCTTGAAATATTTGCGCGCGGTTTCTTCGAGAATGCTGCAAGGCACATTGGCGCCAATGTTGAAAACGAACGCTTCGATTGGGCCGATCTGGCTTTCGATCTGCTCAACTAACGCAATCACGTCCTCTTCCTTGCGCGCATCACAGGCAAACCCGTGGGCTTCACCGCCATCGGCCTTGATGGCATCCACCAGCGGCTGGAGTTTGTCTGCGCTGCGGCGGGTGACACACGCCACAAAACCTTCCTGCGCAAAGCGTTTTGCAATTTCGCCGCCGGTGGCATCCCCGGCACCTACAACCAGTACGACCTTCTTGTTATTCATGAGTAGATCCCTTTGCTAAACGATCGTTAACTAAACGAACGTTATGCTAAGATTCGGCAAGCGTCAAGGCGATCAATCCTGAGGGCAAGGCAATGCGTTACTCGGCCAATCACAAACTGGAAACCAAAGAGAAACTACTTGAAAGCAGTGCGGTGTCGGCCAAGAAGTCTGGTTTTTCAACGGTTGGTGTCGACGGTTTGATGAAGGCGATCGGCTTGAGTGGCGGGGCTTTCTACAGTCACTTTTCGTCGAAGGATGAGCTGTTCGCTTCAATCGTCGAGCGTGAGCTGTCTCAAAGCCTGGAGCGTTTAGGGGCGGATCAGAATCCTGAGAAGTTCCAGCGCTGCCTGAAACACTACCTGAGCATGGCTCATGTCGAACACCCGGAATCCGGTTGTGCTTTGCCGGCATTGGGGGCTGAGATTGCACGTTCAGACGTGATGATTCGTCAGCAGGCGGAGAACTGGATTTGCCGGCTTCAGAAGAGTTGGGCGCAAGTTCTGGATAGCGACAGCCTGGCATGGGCGATTCTGTCGCAATGTATCGGTGCGTTGGTCATTGCGCGAATGCTGGCCACGCCGGACATTCAGCGCGCGGTATTGAAGTCCAGTTACGATGAGATTGGCCGCCAGATCGCAGGTCCACGAACGTGACAAGACGGCATCAATCTATTTGCAAATGACGATCATGCTGCGGCTGGTATAGCCAGCAGGGTTGAGACCGAACGGGTAATCGCCTGGTTCTTCCACAGCGTCCCCTGACTTGGCGATGACCTTGTAACCTTTGGGAGCGCACGAGTTGGCAGCGCTGGTGTAGCACTTGTCCCAGGATGACGAGAGCCCGGAACAGTTGATATGCAGCCCTCTCTTGCCGTGTTTTACCTGGGTTTTCGATGTCGCCGCGCAGCCCGCAACCGCAAGTACGGCGATCAGTATCAAAATTCGTTTCATTACTGTCCTTATAGCGTCCCCGGATCTTTGCGCCCGGGTTTGGCTGCATTCGCTTTCGCTTGAAGCGGTCTGATATCCCTATCTGAAAAATCCATGTCTGACACTGGGTTACGGGTCTAAACATGGCCTAATTGCGCGGCAAATACCAGACCCTCGTCAAATCCTGTCTCAATCTGCAGCGACAGCAGGCTTGGCTGCACTCCCCATGGTCATGGTCGCGCCTATGGAAGCCAGAATGATGCACATGATGGCCATCCATTGTGACAGTGAAAGGTACTCATGGAGAAACAACAGGCCTGACAGTGCGCCGATCGCAGGTTCAATGCTCATCAACGTGCCGAATGTCCGGGTCGGGATTCGGGTGAGGGCGACCATCTCCAGCGTGTAGGGCACGGCTGTGGACAGAATGGCGACAGCGATGGCCACGGGGATCAGTGAGGGAGTGAGCAGCGCGGCGCCAGCATGGACGATGCCGATAGGGGCTACAAAAAGTGCCGCGATCATCACCCCCAGGGCCGCGGTCTGCACGCCATTGTCGGCGCCGGCCTTTTGGCCGAACAGAATGTACAGCGCCCAGCAGACACCTGCGCCCAATGCATAACCGGCGCCTACCAGATCGATCCCCGCGGTCGTTTCTCCCATAGGTATTAACAGCAGTAAGCCGACGGCTGCCAGGGCGATCCACAAAAAGTCGATCACGCGACGTGAGGCATAGATGGCTACCGCCAGTGGGCCGGTGAATTCCAGCGCAACCGCGATACCGAGGGGGACGGTTTGCAAGGACATATAGAAGAGGAAGTTCATGCCGCCCAACGCCATTCCGTAGACGATGACGGTGCGCAGGGATTTTGCGGTGAGCTTCGCTCGCCAGGGGCGCAGTATCAACATCATGATCACGCTGGCGAAGATCAGCCGCAGGGTGGTGGTCCCTTGCGCACCGATAATGGGGAACATGCTTTTAGCAAGGGAGGCTCCTGACTGGATTGATGCCATGGCTATCAATAGCAGGCCAACCGAAAACAGGGTCGAGGCAAGGCTACGAGGTTGGTCATTCATGGCGTGGCATCGTCCGAAGTAGGAAGCGAGAGTGTTATTGGGCAATATACTGCGCATTCATGGCGGGCGCGTCTATATATAAGCAGCGATTTTGAGCATCCTTATAGAAAAGCGTAATTAAGGGTTGACGGCAGATTCTGGAAGTCTATAATTCGCCCCACTTCCGGCGCAGTCGAAACGGAAAACTCCTTGGTAAACAATGAGTTACGCAGTTTTCGACAGCGAGTTGCTTCAGGTCATCGAAGCCCAGAAGGAGTTGATCAGGCAGTGTGTTTTCGCCTAATTGACGATTCGATCTTCTCGGTCGAAAGCGGTGTAAAAGAGGTGTTGACAGCAGCGAGTAACGCTGTAGAATTCGCCTCCCGCTAACGAGAGATCGGAAGCGCAAGTGGTTGAAGTTGCAAA
>NZ_JBBWCB010000192.1:0-8415 GCF_039888995.1 Pseudomonas rossensis
GCTTCTGTAAGTGTCGGACACGTTAACTTCCGCACTGGAAAAGTTATGGCGAGGCTTTCTGATAATGAAAAACGTCTCCCGCCGGGGAAGAATGAGCTGAAACGTGGGCCAGTCAGGAGGGCATGTCCATGGGCTCGGTGGCGAGCCAGATGGCGTCGATGCGGATCACTGGGCAAGCTCACGGATAAAACCAGCGCACCCGCAGCGAGTGAGTGAGATCGGCCAACGGCTGCCACATAAGTGGATGCCCGTTTAACCACGCGAGTTGGACAGGCGCAATCGTACAGGCCAGGGAAAATGCTGTCTAAGCTAGCAGTTTCTGAATTTGATCATCAAAGGTATCTAGAAATTCGTGCATGCTGATTTCTCCGAGATCTACAGCTTTAGCGCCGCCGGCCGCAATAAAGGTGACATCAGCGATACCCAGGACGTTCAGGATCAGTTTCAAATATTGGGTCGCAATGTCACGGTCTCTAATCGGCGAGCCGCTGGTGTATACCCCTCCCGAGGCGAGCAGCACGGTTGCCTTTTTACCGGTCACCAGCCCTTTACCATCAAAGCCCAAGGTCAAGCCTTTACGTACCACATGATCCACCCACGCCTTGAGCGCCGCTGGGACGTTATAGTTGTAGACCGGCGTTGAAATAACCAGGTGATCGGTTTCCAGCAATTCGGCCGCAAGCTCATCGGATAGCTGCAACACGGCTTTCATTTCCGGCGAATGTTGGGTGCCCGGGGTGAAGTAAGCCTGTAACCAAGGGGCCGTCACGAACGTAAGCGGAGTGTCCGTTAGATCCCGTATTTTGATGGCGCCCCCAGGGTGTGCAGCTTCCCACGCGGCCACAAATCGGCGAGTGAGCTGCCGGGAGATTGAAGCATCCCCACGTGAGCTGGTTTCAATGGTGAGAAGCCTGGACATGAAAGTAACTCCTGCGCGGTGACGCGGCGGTGTGTTTTGCGTTGTCGCTTTAGGCGATGTGCGACACACTCTACCCAACGCGACCTCTGTGCAGGAGTGATGTAAATATGATCGAATCCATCTGTTTAAGTGATGGGGCATGATCGGAAATCTCAGCCTGGATCAGTTGCGGATACTTGTAACCATTGCTGATACAGGCAGTTTCTCGGCAACGGGACGTTACCTGCGGCGTGCTCAATCTGCCATTAGCCAGTCGATTGCCACACTTGAGTCAGCTCAAGGTGTGAGGCTGTTTGATCGCAGCGGCCATCGTCCAGCTCTCACTGAGGTAGGTAGAGTGCTAGTGGTTCAAGCGCGCGCAGTGCTGGCAAGCGCTGCCCAGTTTGAAGCAATGGCAGCAAGCACAGTAGCAGGGGTCGAGCCGGAACTGGCACTCGCTATAGACCCATTAGTCCCCAGTGCCCCGCTTATCGAGAGCCTCAGCGCTATACGCGAAGCTTTTCCACATCTGGCGGTGAGTTTCTCTACGGAAGGCTTAGGCGGCGCGGAGCGCCGATTGCGCAACGGCGATGCGGCATTGGCGCTTTGTACTTTGATTCCGACAGTGCCCGACGATGTCACCGCACTGCCGCTGCTCAGCGTCATGCTGAGGCCAGTAGTAGCCAGCGGGCATCCCCTTGCCAAGTTAGGCCGCCCGGCCACGGTTGCTGACCTCAAGCCTTATGTGCAACTGGTACTTTCCGATCCGGTTTCTCCCGGCGGCCCAAGCTATGGAGTGACGGGCAGTCACCAGTGGCGGTTTGTAGATCTGGCACGGCGGCTGGATTTTTTGCTCGCCGGGTTCGGGTGGTGCCGAATGCCAGAGCATCTGATTGCGGATCATCTGGCTTCAGGACGCCTCCTACCGCTTGAATTAACCACCGAACTTCAGCGCACACCCGACACACTTACGATCTATGCAGCGCACATGCAAAATTGCTCTTTAGGGAAAGCAGGCCGATGGCTGCTGAATGATCTGACTCGTCGTCTTTGTATGTGATGATGCGAAGACAATCAACGTTAGCGAATCGGTTAGTCTGTTCTCCAAAGGGCTGATGCGGCTAATCGAACAGGTTGTGCGGTACTGCCCGGGCCGTAATCGTCTACACGATATAATATCTACAAGCTTACGCTGCAACTTCGCTGCTTGCGAGACGCAAAATGACATTGCATTCAGCGCACCTCAATCTGTGATTATCACATTGAAGACTATTACCTATGTGTCGAGCCGGGCGCTTGCTAACTTTCGCCTTACTTTTGCCAGGAGGTAGTCTTCATGACCAACAAAATCCCGTTGGTATCATCGGTACGGGCGGTTGGGGCATGGCCACATCCCAACGTTGCAATCTATGGATGCTTCGAAGTCGTCGCACTTTCTTGACGCAATCTGGAACCCGCCCGTGAAGTCCTTGGAATCGTTTAGGAAGCCGATGTGCTGAGGAAGCTGTTGTAGTCGATTTTTTCCTGAATCACAAAAGCACTGACGAACGACGTTATGTCGACCGCGGTTGAATTGACCATGTTGATGTTGCTCTTCAGGCCCTTGACCAAGGAGACGTAGTTGATACTGTCGGCGTTGTTCAGGAAGTCGTTCAAGGGGCGAATATCGTTCTGGATATCGTCTTCGAAGAGCGACTTCAGACCAGAGGATTCATAACCCTGGTAGTTGTAGTTCTCGATAAAAATTCACAGAAATCATCCGCATCCTCTTTGCTGTGGTACTTCCGCGGGTCCCAGCTATCTAGGCGGGTTGTGGGTTATGTGTACTTCCTGCTCTGTTGCTGCCCAACCGGCTAGTTGCAATTAATGTGAGCACCCGGAAATAAAATGCAAGCACGTGCCGCTGGTGCAAGCTCAGTCGCAGTTAATGCGAACACAGGTGCTGCTTCAATCACAATTAATCCGAGTCTGAAATAGCGTTGATTGCAAGCATGGCCGTTTTCGATTGCAAGCCGCTACAGCTAATGATGAACCTATGGAACCAGCCGCCCTTCGTAAGCCACTCAATACGGGTCTATTTCAGTCAGTAAGGCCTCCCATGAGATCGATCAGCCCATCCTCAGGTATCAATCGCGTCCAGTTACCCACAAGCCAAGAGCATTAGCCTGCTACTAACAGCTCTGCGAAACCGCTTCCGGTTGCCTTTCCCGCGGATAGCGCCCCTCAGGTGGCTCGCGATGTGCCTTCTAAGGTTTGCATAGGCAACCTCAACTTTCGGGTCGGGGCGATGAAAAGCCCACTTCGCTCCGGTGAACGAGAGCCGGTGCAAGCCGCACTAAACAATATCGTTCCAGGCCAAACACCTGCGCTGGACAAGAACCGCATATTCTCTTACCAAGCCTATAGTGACCCTCAGAAAAACCCTGGGAAAATGACGGTCAGCGGCGAGTTAGATAATCAAAATAATCTATTGTCGCTCACCGCCATGCACTCCCCAAACGCCCAGCCTGCAGCAACTACTGACAGCCCCGTCTTTGAGAGCCTCGTCTTCGGAGCGGTGCAGTTCGAGCCCCCCTTAATGCCCTTCACTACCTTCCAAACGAAACCCTGATGACGATTGCCGGGTATTCATCCGGTGATAAAAGCCTCAAAGACTCGCGGGGTGTCAACCAACACCTGCAGGCCATTGCGCAAACCAAGAAGTCAGCGACGCAAAACTTTGTCCTTGCAAACGGAGCGGCCCTGTAGGGGCCCCTCAGAAAACGGAATTTAATGCACGTTAAGTGTGTTCTGACGCTGGAATCCAACAGTATAGCGTTGGAACGGAAACACCGAGGTCTTGGCCTCGTCCAAGGTGTAACGACCTGCATTCGAAAACGCCCGACCCGCATTCATTCCGTCCAGCCAATGCGGGGGCCCGGGATTAATTGCGAATGCACCTGCATTTATCCGTTTCGATCTGCATTGCATCGCTGCCGCCCTGCATTAATTACAAATGAAGCTACGGCTTCCGAGCATCCAAAAACGAACGCTTGATGGACGGTCCGTCAATCGCAAAAATGTGAGCCTGCGCAAATGGAATGCAAGCACGTGTCGCCGGATGCCCCAACGACACAGGGAACCTTCTGCCGCGGCTTGCCACCCAGAGGGAGCGACCGGGGGATGGCTCAATGGATGTAGGACGGCTCAACCATCTAAACAGAAGCAGTCTTTTAGCCGCTGGCGCCGAAGTCGCGGCCAAACTTGCCATTCCAAAATCGAAGCGCATGATCAATGCGGATTCGTTGAAATGGGTAGACAAATTCAGTACGTCCATCAGGAATCGAATCATCTCGAGTATTCAGGACGGCAAGCTGTTCGAGTTGGCATCGTTGGGCGCCAATATTTTCGGCATTCCCGCGTTTTCCGAGCATGGCTTGACGCTCCGCCCCATTTTGAACTTCGAGCAGGGCCATGATGATCAAGACCTGAGTCTTGCCAGCGTCGATATGCAAGATGACGCGGGCAAGCCCCATCGGTGGGCATCGTCACCCACCGCAGCGGCATCTTCGTCAGCGCCCACCCAGGGCCAAGCCGCGCCACCTTTACCTACCCGGCCGCGAAAAGGCCCAGCGCTTACCTCGATAGGCGCGGCGCTAAATAGCCTTCATCAAACGACAAGCACCGTTCGCAACGCTGCCACACCGCCGCATCTACCCCCAAGGAACGCTGCGGGTAAAAGCGGGACGTTGCGGGGCGACCGAGCTGCAACAGCCTCCATGCCACAGCATCGGCCGCCTCAGCTACTGCTCACACCGCAGGAGGCGGAATTCGCTGTTTCCCACGAAGCTGACAACGACTCGACACCGGAAACGTCGGGGATGCGACTGGATGACATTGAGAGGTTTCTAATCGGGCCGTCGTTTGCATCTTCACCCAGTGCCTCGCTAAAGCGAAAGAACGCGTTACGTCGCCCGCCTAAACCAGAGATACAGAACGAATCGACCAGTGGATCCGGGCGTGCGCAGCGCTCTGCGACTTTCCTGCCAGAGCGGCCACCGAAAACGCCGCTTTCATCGAGCGAAACAAGCACCGGCGGTGTCACCATGAATGTTCCTGATTCATTGCGGCCAGGCCTGGGAAGGCGTCTCCAATCGAATCAGTGGAGCAGTGCTTTAGGCACCCTGCCGCATCCTGATACGTTACGGCCGGGACTGGGAAGGCGTCTCCAATCGAATCAGTGGAGCAGTGCTTTAGGCACCCTGCCGCATCCTGATACGTTACGGCCGGGACTGCCACTGAAAGTCCCCCTCTCGGCCAGTGAGCCGAGTATCTCCCCAGATCCCATGGCTTTTCCCGATTCGTTGCGGCCAGGCCCCACGGCGCGGCGCTCAAGCGAACCGACGAATGCTATCGAAGCACGTAGCCGCTTGGCGGCCGCCGTCGCGCTGTCAGCGGTCCAAAGGCCAACGACGGTACTTTCAGCAAACACCGCGCCCGTTCGGTTCAGTGACCTACAGCCGATGCAACAGGTCTACCAAGGCGAGGAAACCGGAAAGGTATTCGGTACATCGGTCAAATACTTGAACGATCGAGAGCGCGCAGGCTTCAAGGTGGTGATCAAAGACGGAAAAGTTTACGATACGACTGGACAATTATTTGACACGCGTCAAGCATCGACCTCCTTCGCCCAAAATAAAGGACGCGCGATCTTCGTCATGGACGCCACCGGCGCCCTGTATATTTCGAATGAGCAAACAAGGGGCAAATTTCATCACTCCAGCTTTTTCGCTGGTCGCCCCGTCGCCGCCGCTGGTGACATACGTATCGAAAATGGTGTGGTGACCGCCATTTCCCGTAAAAGCGGGCATTATCGCCCAACCGCTACGCAATTGAATCAAGCCGTTCGACAATTGAACACTCAAGGCGTATCAGGAATATTCGTCGATGAAGACCTTAGTTAATCTCAACTTCTTGCGTATCCCCATGAGCCTGCTCAATGACATCGACAAGTGTGAAGACTTCGTCGGCTTGTCTGCAATACAGACCGGACGGCTCGCGGAAGAATACTCCGCAGAAGAATTGAGCGGCATCCTCCAAGCGTTGGCGTATGCGTACCAACATCCATCCCATGACTTCAAATCGATGATGCCTGACTTACCACAAAGCAATGCTGAGATTGCCGGGTTTCTCAAACGTGTTTATCTATCAATTCCGCGTCGAGACGAACGCTGACTGATGACCCGGACGGCGTGGTCTGGCGTGAGGCAGACCTGTACCGTGGAGTACACTCAGCCCTGCTTAAGACAGCTTGCTCGATGACCTGATCGACACCGATATCGCGGCTATCAAAGCCGAACTTGAGGCGCTGCAACCGACGCTTGCTGAGGCCAACGTGCGCCAGCAACCCAGCGCACTCTGCTGCCAGCGCAGTTTCCTCGTACACTGATCCACCACGAACCGGACAACAACCATTGCCAATGCGGCTGCGCCCTCAAGCGCATTGGTGAAGACGCCAGCGAAAAGCTCGACTACACACCCGGTGTGTTTACCGTTGAACGTCCATATCCGTGGGAAATGGAGGGCCGCAAACCTTACCCCTCACCTATACAGGGCCGCTCCGTTCTTAAGGACAAAGTCTTGCGCCACTTTGGGACGTTTGGCCAAGAGACGCATTGCAGCAGCGCTATGCGCCAGCGCCTGCAGGGCCACTCCGAACGACCAGATTAAAAAAAACGACACAGGCTCTGCGGAAAACACGTACCGTCGGGCGGGGCTTTCTTCTTCCTTTATTCAAAAAGTCGTCGGCACATCCCCCAAAATGTATCTCGCAGGGTGTGGGCGTGACCATCTCATTACCTGCTTTCAGCGCGCTTCCATGCGGACCTCCTCGTTTCCAGCGCCTGGCAGGCAAATTCAGTAACGAAACTTGCCGCCATGGATGTCTTGCAACACTTGGTCGGTGACCCGCACATAGGTCTCGTAGCCGGGTAGCCAGGCGTAGACTGGGTCTTCGCCGGTTTGGCTGGGGTCGAAGGCTTCGGTCTTGAGTTTGGTTTTTTGGTATTTGAAGGTGCCGGTGGTTTCCATGCAGGTTCTGACCCGCAGGAACATGGGCACCGCGTAGGACGGCATCTGGCTTTTGACGAATTGCAGCAGGTCGCCAAAGTCCAGGTTCTCCAGGGGCACGGTCGGGGTGATGGCGGCCATGCCGGCGCGGCCGTTGGTATTTTTGATCTCCACGCCGTAGGCCACGGCTTCGGCGATGTGGGGGTGTTGGACCATGATGTTTTCGACTTCGGTGGTGGAGACGTTTTCGCCTTTCCAGCGGTAGGTGTCCCCCAGGCGGTCGACGAATTGGGCGTGGCCAAAGCCGATGTCGCGGATCAGGTCGCCGGTATTGAAGTAGCAGTCGCCCTTTTCGAACACGTCGTAGAGCACGACTTTTTTGTTCTTTTGCGGGTCGGTGTAGCCGTCGAACGGGGCGCTGTCGTCGATCTTGGCCAGGAGCAGACCTTGCCCGCCCTTGCCGATTTTTTTCATGAAGCCGTGCACGGTGCGACGCGGCTCGCCGGTGTCGTGCTCCACCAGTGACCACTTGTTGAGGGAAAAGCCAATGGTGTTGTCGAAATTGAGGATGTTGGTAAAGCCGATATTGCCGTCACTGGCGGCATAGAATTCGCAGACGCGTTCGATATTGAAGCGTTTCTTGAAGTCGGTCCACACGCCGGGGCGTAGGCCATTGCCGATCATCTTTACTACTGAGATGTCGGCGTCGTTGTCGGCCACGGGGCGGTCGAGCAGGTAGCGGCACAGTTCGCCGACGTAGCAAATGGTGGTGGCCTTGAACTTGCGGGCGTCATCCCAGAATTGGCTGGCGCTGAATTTGCGGCGGATGGCAAAACCCGATGCGCCCGCCAACGCCGAGCCCCAGCTCACGCACAGCCCGGTGGCGTGATAGAGCGGCAAGGTGCAGTAGACGATGTCGTCGGGGCGCATATCCAGGGCGATCATGCCCAAGCTGCCGTAGGCCCTCATCCAGCGCCCGTGCTTGAACACGCCTGCCTTGGGCAAGCCGGTGGTGCCGGAGGTGTAGATGTAGAAGCAGACGTCGTCGAAGTAGACCTGCTGGGTGCTGGCCGGATTGTCGGTGGAGTATTCTTCGCTGACGCGGGTCAGGTTGATATAGGCCTCGGGCGCGGCACCCGCGTCCTGGGTGGTGTCGGTGTCGGCGAGGAAATAGGTGCTCGCTTCATCGATGGCGACCTCGTTGCGCACGGCATTGAACGCGCCCACCAGTTCTTCGCCGACGATGATCGCGGCCGGGTTGACCAGGTTCAGGCTGTGGATCAATACGTTATGGGATTGCGAGGTGTTGAGCATGGCGCAGATGCCGCCAATTTTGCTCACGGCCAGTACGCTGACCAGCAGTTCCGGGCGGTTTTCGATGAAGATGCCCACCACGTCGCCTTTTTTCAGACCTCGGGCCCGTAGGTAATGGGCGATGCGATTGCCCCATTGGTTGACGTGTTGGTAGC
>NZ_JBBWCB010000193.1:0-8310 GCF_039888995.1 Pseudomonas rossensis
GAACTGGGCGTAGAAGCCCGCCAAAACAGACGGCATGGGGTGTTTCTCGGAAAAGACCGTAGAACGCAGCGACTTTTTTCAACTCGTCACTCAGTGATGACGAGTTGATCGGAGCATCCCTAGCGGGATATCAATGTGTCGTGAAATTGCGGAAATTACGAATGCTCAGCTTGGATAGGCGCACGTGATTTCCTCTCTCATGCGAATTGGCCGCCCGCTTTTAGGGGCTTGGCCTCATGGCGAGATGCCATGGCCGGAAATCTTAGTAGATGGCGCACAACCACGCGAACCTAGTCCAACCGTTCCATCAACGGTGAAACAAATTTACTCGCGACACCTCATCCGGCCCTTAGGGATTTTCAGCCACTGTCAACGCTTGCGCTTGGGGAATAGCTGATGAAGTGAGCGGCCGACCTGTCGCCAACTCCCCAAAGGAATCTGCCGTGTCGATGTAGCGCATGGCTGACTTCATGTCCTTCCAGCCGACGTACGTCATCAGCGCTTTGATATCCCAGCCATTGGCCGCGGCCCAGGTGGCGAAGCCGCGACGCAGTGAGTGACTGGTGTACAGATCGCCAGACACCCCCGCGCGATTAAAAATTCGCCGTAGCAGTGGAATCAGGCTGTTGGCGTTAAAGCCGTCTTCAGCCAGATGCCCCCAACGATCGATTTTCCTGAACACGGACCCATGCGCGATGCCGGCCACTGTTATCCAGTTGACGTAAGCCTGCACGGGACAGAGCTTTTTGAGGGCTGGGGTGTGGAAGGTTGTGCCTAGGTGTTGTCGGTCGCCTTTCGTGTACGACAGATAAAAAGTGATGCCAGCACCGGACTCCGCTTGGGTATTTTCAACCTGCAGGCGAGCCAGTTCATCGCCTCGAAAGCCACGCCAGAACCCAATCAGCACCAAGGCTATATCTCGCCGACACCGCATCAGCCTACCCAGGTCATGATCCTTCGAGGCCTGTTCCGATTCGCGCTCGAGCCAAGCTACTGCTTGTTCCAGGTGAAGTAGAAGCAGTGGGGCGGCCTGTTTCTCTTGGGCCGGATGCAATGTCCGGATGCCCTTGATCATCTGCTTAACGGTGGGCGTTTTCGTAGGATCAGGAAATCCCTGAGTGACATGCCACTGAGCTAGAGCGGCCAGGCGTTGCTTCAGCGTGCTGATCGCGTGCTGGTCTGCGTACTCGGCAAGGTAACGCACGATGCCATCCCCGGTCGCCGGCAGAAACCCACCCCAGGTCACCTCAAAGTGTTCCACCGCCGCACGGTAACTGCGTCGGGTGTTTTCCCGGCTGCCGGCCTGCAGGTACTGATAAGCCTTGTTCATCTCGACCCTTCCGCGTGAAACGTACCTTTTCCGGCGACGGAAAAGGCCAAAATCAGCTCTATGATGCGATAACGCTCAATTATTTTATCAAAGAAAAGCTCTCATGCTGTACTTTTTATAGCTGTAAAGTGCTATGTATATACGTGGTATGTAAAACAGTACGAAATCGTAGGAGAGGAAAATGGCACGCGGCGGAATTAACAAGGCGACTGTCCAAAAAGCGCGAGAATCGCTGCTTGCTCGGGGAGAGAATCCGAGCATCGACGCCGTGCGCATCGAACTGGGAAATACCGGCTCAAAGACGACTATTCACCGTTATTTGAAGGAAATAGAAGATTTTGACCCTAGACCGCGGGCCTCTAGAGAGCGGCTGAGTGATGAACTGACCGAGCTTGTTGCCGGCCTTTTAGAGCGAATGACGGAGGAGGGAGGCGAAGCTCTCGCGCATGCCCAGGCTCGTTTCGACGAGCAGCGCAGCGAGCTGGAGCAAAAGCTCGACGGCTTGAGTGCCGAATTCGCCTCATTGCAGCGAGAAGTGGATAGTCAGAAAGGAGCGTTAGCGCTTCAAGCGGATGAGTTGCAGATTTGTCAGGCAAGCCTGCAAGCCGAGCTCACCCGCAATGCCCGCCTGAGCCAAAATTGCAGTGACTTGGAATTTCGCGTTCAGGATAAGGATGAGCAGATCCGCTCGCTGGAAGAAAAGCACCTTCACTCCCGTGAGGCTCTGGAACATTACCGCAACGCGGTCAAGGAGCAGCGTGAACAGGAGCAGCAACGACACGAAGGACAGGTGCAGCAAGTTCAGGTTGAGCTGCGACAGCTGCAGCAAACGTTGATGCTCAAGCAGGATGAACTGACTCGACTCAACAGAGATAACGAGCGCTTATTAAGTGAGGCGCGACAGCAGGCCAAGGCGGCGGCGACGCATGAAGACGCGGCGCTTCGTTTGAGCGGTGAGATTGCCGCCATGAAGACAGCAGTTGCCAAGGCAGACGGGGCGAAAGAAGCGCTTCAGGAGCAGCTAGGCATGTCGCGTGCGGAATCCAAGCGGCTAGAGGAGGGTTTGGCGCAGGCGAGCTCGCAACTGACTGAAGCCACGAGGTTGTCGTTGCACTATTCAGCGGAGCTCACTGGGCTACGACAAGCCGCGGATCATCCTGTTACTGCCAATGAAAGCTCCACTAAATAAGGCCCAAGGAGAGTTAGATTGATCAAATTTAACGCGGTGTGCAGCGGTTCTGTTGCAAGTACTCTTGGCCTGAAACGTGCGCATGAGCGCCTGAACCAGATGGTTTCTTCGGATGATTGTTCGGGGCCACTGAAGCGTATCGGGCGAGTCGCATCAAGTGCGAAGAAGGTGACGCCCAAAATGAGCGGGGAGGGTTTCGATGCGTAGTAGGCTAGTGCATCAGTAGCCAGAATCTACGTTGATATCTATAGATATTTGGGTGGCGGCTGAAATTGCGTTGATTTTTATTTCCAGCTCTTCCGTCAGATTTTCAAAAAATGCTTCGCCTTCTGAAGATTCCAGGTCAGCCGCTATCGTTAGACGTTTGTTGGAGGAAGTGACGGGGTTTCCTAAGATCCTGTTCAATAAGCCACTTGCAACGACTTCAGCTAGCTGGGTGCTCAGCAAATTGCCCAAACCCTTTGAGCGATACTGGGGGCGAATGAACACAGCCAGGAGGGACAGGTGGATAGAGGCTTCATCTTCTTCGGGCTCGTCCGAATTTGAGCTCGTAAGACTCTGGTCTCCGAAGCCGCTTAGACGGTACCGACAAAGGCCGCCCAACTGGCCGTTAATCCAGAGCTCCAGATTTTCAGCGTTGATAAAATATTCGATGTTTAACGGTGAACCGACCTCGCAGATTTCAGCGACAAGAGGTTCCTTCTGAGCGTCAGTTGCCATCCCCACTGAAAAGAGGGTCGCCCACTCCTCAGTACCACTGTAGGTAAAATGGAATTGGACGGAGAGATACTGCCTCCGTGGCCCAAGGAATCCGTCCTGAGGTGCAGAAAAGTCCTCGTCCCGTTCTTCGATGATGTCAAACTCTTGCTCGTTCATTAGCGCTCCAAAATGGACATGTCGAGTCCGTTTTTACTGGTAGTACGGGAAGAAGCGATCAAGCACTTTTCTTGCATCGTTGCATCAGTGAGCGTACTTTTCTTTGAGAGTCGAGAGCCTGGTTGCATCGCGTTCGGTAAATACGCCGGCATCGAATAGCGGCTTTCCATCAGCACCATCAAGTCGTTCGACGGTTACGGTGAAAATTGCATCCTTTGGAGGTTCCACCTTGCCCCAGTCTGAAAACTGATTGGGTGCGAGGTTCCACGATTGAGTCTCGCCGTGCTCCAGGCCACCACTTATTGAGTAGTTGAACGTTTCGACAAGCCAAGGCACAGATCGCCCGGGGGAGGCGATGGTGCCTTTGAAGTACGCCCGCGCAACGGCACTGCCAGTACCGTTGTTCACAGTTATTTCTATGATCGGCTGATTCCCAAGGCCATATTCTTTTGCCTTTTGGTAGAAGCGAGATTTTGAAACCTCAAAATGAGCTAATTGAGTTTTTGCGGCTTCGGATTTTTTCTGTTTTTCGGCAAGCTCCTGAATCTCAGCCAACGCCTGCTGCCGCTCGCGCTCTGCACGTGCTGTGCGAACTCGACTGGCTTCATCAGAAACCTGCAGGGCAGTCTTCCCATTAAGAGCGGTAAGCATGTCTGAAGACACGTCTTCAGCATTTTTCTTGCCCTGTAAGACCTGAGAAATATCGAGGCCTTGGAAAGCAAGTACCATCACATCAGAGGCAAATTGCTTGCGCTTGTCCTCAGGCAAGCTTGCAGCAACCTTTGCTGCCGAGTCTTTGAAAGCTTGTTGTGAACTGCCGTCGAGCTTCGGCTCACCACAGCCAGCCAGCATCCCTGCCATAAGTGCTACACACATCAACCGGCGCATCTGCATTCCCTCTCAGAAAATTGAGCGTCAGCATATCAAAGTGATGTCGAAATGCGATTAACTCAGAGCGATTGACAACCAGTAATTAGGCTTTAGACAGAGCGTTACCTGATGACTATCATTTTGGTCAGCCAAGGCCAAGATGGCGTTGCTGCGCATGGAGATTCAAGTGCCAAATCCGGAGAAGGTCAGGACGTTGTCGGTACGTTTGCTTCGCGAGGATTGCGCGGCCAGCGCCTCAATTAAACCGGAATACGCTCCAGAAGGGCGACGCAACACGCTCAGCCAAAGCGAGTGGCCAGGCGTTGAGGGCGCGCAGCTGTACATTGGACAGATCTATTCCAGCAGGCCTTCTTGGGTTTCGTTTGTCGAGGAGCAGGTAGGTGCACAATCTGATCGGCTTCTCGCGAGCGGGGCGGGAGCGGTGGTGTTTTTGCCTGTCGGTGTCAGAACCATGGCGATTTGTTTTGGGCACATCCATTTGGCTTTGCAGGACGATGCGTTTGAGCGTCAGTTTGGGTTGAAGGTTACGCTCAACTCGGTGCCGCCCGATGGGCTGCGCACGCTTGATCTTGCGACCCCCGATGCCGTTACTTTCCAGAAGCGCGTGCAAGCGAGCAAAGACAGTGACCTGCAAGAATTTGGGGTCGACATGCTTCGTGATTTGGCTCGTGTTGCGGGTGGTACCCCGACGAATACTCAGTTCGCCAGGTTTCTAGCAGGCCGAGACAGCCTTTCCATCACCTGTAAGGTGGGTTCGGATGATCTGTTGGAAAAGTGCGAACAGATTCTCGCGGTGTACACCTCTAACGAATACAAACAGCGATTTGCCTGGATTGACAATATGCAGGTTGTCCGGGACAAGGTGACGCTCGAGAAGCTGGATCTCAAATTATTCAATGCGTTGAGGGCACTTCGTAATGGCAGGGAGAGCGCCTTGCACATGGCGCCGCCTGAGATAGTCAACTACGAAGAAGGCAATTTGCTGCACTACAACGGGTTCGGCAGTGGGGGTACAGATTTCCATAGCCTTCCAATCGAAGATTACGTGTCTGAGCTCAATCGTTGCGGCTTCGACGGCACGATTGATGAAATACACGAAAAGCACTACGTCAGGACAAAGGATGCTTCCTCAGACACGTTCAAGGAGCATTGGAAGGTGTACCAATGCTTTACGTTTGAAACGACTTTAGGTACACGCAGCATCAGGGCCATGTGCAGAAAATCATGAGTCTGATGGGTTTCGATCTGAATCCGTAAGCCGCACTGGACGCTCCTCTCTGGCAGTGGCTAGGCGGGAAAAAGGTCGGTATCGAGCAGGGGCTTCCAGGGATTTCGCCAATGCTTTGGCACGGCGAGGGTATGTGATGTATATCGGCAGTCATCTGACAGATTACGGAGTAGGGCAGATCATCCTTGCGACCCGGTCCGTGCGTGAGATCGAAAGCGGCCGATAGCGCCCCAAGACTTGTTCTGCGAGCGCTTCGGAGACCAGGAGGCTGCCCACTCGTTGATCAACTTCTACGTTCGGCCCGAAGATTGCTGCCATGCAGAAAGGCGTGGAAAGGTGATGGCACTTTCTATTATTGCCTGATACGGCATTAATGTATGAGGCATGGACCTGACGTCCCGCTTGGGTTGCGTAGTGAGGCCTCGGTGGAAATGATCGGCGCTCCGGAAGAACAGGCGGACTTGGGCAATCCGCTCGAGATCGCTCGGCGGGAATCCAATTAATATTGAATCAGAACGGGATGTAAAATGAGTGCTAAAACCTGGAACGCATTATGGCGCCTTGAGGGGCCGCCTACTGAAGTGCTGATCATTGGTGTTGGCCTCTACGTAGGTATCCGCCCAGGGCTAAGTGGAATACATGAGGCGATAGTCATTAAGTAGCTTGACGGAACGCGACCTGCATCCAGACGGCAATCTCACTGTCTTGACTATGGGGCCGACCCAGTTATGCAATATCCGGGTCTGGGAGTTATCGGATATTGCATTCCAGCCTTTTGGTGTTGCCGTGCAGCACAATGGCAGTAAGCGCTTGTTGATCAACCTAAGTCATCACCAGCATGCCAAGGCTTCTGGAAGAGGACGGTCTAGGGCAGCTCTGCAATAGTACAGCTAAGCTGACAGAAATGTTTTATTTCATGAAACGCATCAATGAAAATGGCATGGGCTGATACACGTGACTAGTTTATGCCGACCTGGTGCAATCTGCGCTGTCAGAGGACTATCAGACGATTTGAGCGAGTGACACACACTGTGGGCCGGGCTAGTTGAATGCATACTGGGCGTGTAGTGCGCCGGTGCTGAAGGGTCAGCTCTAAGCGCTGTCTAGATTTAAGCCATTTCCCATTGGAATGGTAAACTCCCGTGCAGTGAAGTGTAAGATCTATTGGACATGTATTTGTGCACCGAAGGGGAGGCATTTGTGTCCGTTGCATACGTCATCTCCCAGAGAGTCAAACGCCTGAAGAAAGGGCAGCCCTTCGTCGGCACGAAGTTGGCCTCAGTCGGCTCTCGCTCTGCGGTCAATAAAGCACTTTCCAAACTGGTACTCGCAGGATTACTAGAACGCGTGGCCCGAGGCGTATACATGCGCCCCAAGTTAAACAGCTACATCGGTCCAGTACGTCCGAGCCCACTCACGGTTATGAAGGTAATCACCACCGCTAACGGTGAGACGATACAGGTACATGGAGCGGAGGCAGTCCGCAGATTGGGCCTCAGCACACAAATGCAGGTGCTACCAACTTATTATACAAGCGGCTCTTCGCGCGAAATCAAAATCGGGGTTGCCTTGGTGCGTCTCAAGCATGTATCTAAAGACCGCCTTCAGCATGCCGGTACGAATCTAGGATTAGTACTCACGGCACTCCACTACGTGGGAAAGCGGGGGATGTCCAAGGAGATTCTGTCAAAAATTACTGATACGCTGAGCAATGAAGAATTTCGCAAGCTTTTAGATTGCAAAATGCCGAAATGGATGCGGTCCTGTCTTACCTCATGACCTATCAGTTGGAGCTAGCGCGATGGCAAGGAATTATGGCTGCGTTGGTCAGCGGCTGCGCCCGTCATTAGCCACCCAATCGTGGCTATGCTTTCAAAAACTGACATGAACGCACACATACCGTTCGCCCGTTGCGTCCTAGAGCTTTCGCAAGGATGAGGACCAGGCTTGAATTAAGCTGATCGGTGTGCATAGGCGCGGGTGTACGGTGGAGCTTGCATATTATATCAACCTTCACTCCGAACTTTTGCTGAAGCTGCTGGGAGATCGAAATGACCATGCCGGAAGAGCGCACTCGCGCGGTGATTCAGACTCGAGAATTCTTAGTTGAGCTATACCGCGATAAATCTCTTCCCGAAAAAATTCGGCGCGATGCCAAATTTCTTTTACGACATTACCCAAGCAAAGCTGACATGGTGCTAGCAGCCCGACTCGAGGAGCAACCCGCTTTGTTAACAGAGCTCATCGGGCCCGTTTTCAGCTTACCAGGCGATGATTGAAGCAACGTTTTCTCGCCTGCGCTCTGTTTTATCGGGTGTGACGAAGATCGGTCTCTGCACAGAACAAGACACGGATAGCAGGGAGTGTGAGATCGAGGTCGTCCCTCAACGAATAGGTAGAGCCGCTGGTCACCTTGAATACTAGGAAATGGGTGCCATCCGTTGGAGCTTCTACGAGCGAGACCTGTTGCAGCGGCTCCATTAACCATCTGGCTTGACCATTCATATATGGCGGGGTTACCAACTGCACCTGCTCGATCCACGTTCGGGTCGACTGGTAATCGACGTACTGCTTAAGCTCATGGGCGTGATATAGCATCAGCATGGTGGCATTTAATTCCCGCCCATGGCGGCGTACCACCTGCAGGTAGAACCAAGGCAAGATCAACTCCTGCTCGACGCAGCTCCATAATTGCTGGTTGGGAGCGGAGCACAGCTCATCGGGCAGCTCCAATCCGATTTCTGTATGACGGTAAGTAGTGAACATAGCCACCTCAAAATGAACACTATAGATTGT
>NZ_JBBWCB010000194.1:0-8192 GCF_039888995.1 Pseudomonas rossensis
CCTGTTGTTTCAGGTCGCGGCGGTGTTCAAGCATTGGGCGAGGCATCCGCACGCCGAGATTATCGAACCGAATGTGGAAGGAACACGTCGCGTTTTGCAGGCGGCGGCGAAGGCGGGGGTCAAGCGCGTGGTGTATGTCAGTTCCGTTGCGGCCATCGGTCAGAACGGGCAGGCGCTCGATGAAGAGCACTGGAATGACGAGGACGAGAATGCCTATTACGCGTCCAAAATCCTGTCGGAGCAAATGGCCTGGCGTACGGCTCAGGCCCTGAACCTTTGGATGGTCTCGGTGTTGCCCTCGGCGATGATCGGTCCCAACGCGGCCAAGCTGACTGACACCATGAAGTTTGTCGATTCGGTCTGGCGGCGGCAAATGCCTCTGGACCCAGGCTTTCATTTCAATTTTGTCGACGTGCGAGATGTCGCCCTGGGGATGATCCTCGCGGCAGAAAAAGGCCGGTCAGGGCAGCGCTACATTCTGGCGAATGAACGGTCCTCTTCACTGGCCCAGATCATTGATGCCGCGAACGTGGTTTCACCGGGCTATCGCCCACCACCGCCGGCACCCAAATGGCTGTTGGTCGCGGTGGCGTGCATACAGGAACGTTGGGCCGGGTTGACCGGTCGGCCAGCCCAACTGTTGCTCAGTCAGGTGAGGATGTTCCACGGCGTCAAGCAGGAATACGCCATCACCAAGGCCAGGACCGAATTGGGCTTCCGTCCGCGGGCGCCGGAAGTCGCTCTGCAATCGACTTTTATCTATCTCGGCCAGCGCTCGACGCATCGCTATGAGGCGTTATCACTGCGCCCGGTTCAAAAAGGGAATTGATCTCGATTTTGAGTTCGCCGAGGTGATCAGCCAAGGCCAGCAAGTCGGCTATTTTCCCGAATATCTGTTGGCGCTTGAGGTCGATCGCCTCGTTGGCCAGTTCCACGGGAAAGGCTTTCAATGTGTTCTTTGCAGCGATGAGAGGCACCATCTCGGCGAGCTTGAAACCGGCGATCTGCGCCCGGCGGATGAGGCGCACGAGCGTGAGGTGATGTGAGGTGTAGACGCGATATCGACCCTGGCGATCCGGTTCCGGGATCAACCCCATCTGTTCGTAAAGTCGAATGGCTTTCGGGGTGCAACCGGTGAGCCCGGCGAGTCTTCCAATGAACATCAGCAATCCTTCTCGCCATGCGAGTCGCTATCGAAAATCCGGGCGTCATCCTATCGCAGCCCGAATTGCTTGCAAGCCGTTGCCTGTGAAGAGCTGATACCTGAGCCCGCTGATCATCATTGCCAATAGCAACTCAAGAGGGATGCGCGATCTCTAGCCAATCTTCAAACCGGGTCGCTCCGACAATGGGGCTATCGCCTGGCGTGAGGGACTTGTCATTGATCGGGGCGCCGAAGTAAGGAACCGTGTCATCCGAAACGGCTTCGCGCGGGTCCTTGGTGTGTTTCAGGTACTCACTCACGAACTCGACAATGGGTCGGCGATCCGGCCCGGCCACTTCCACGGTCTGATTGATCGGCGCTTTTTGAGCGATAGCCGTCAGTGCTGCCGCGACATCGACCGAGGCTACCGGTTGCAACGCGGCGGACGTTAAATGGATGGTGTTGCCGTCCTCGCGACCCGAGTAAGCAATGGCACCAATGAACTCGAAGAACTGCGTGGCCCGCAGGATGGTGAAGGGAACACCCGAGGCCTTGATGAGTTTTTCCTGTGCCATTTTGGCCCGGAAATAACCACTATCGAGCATACGTTCGGTGCCGACGACTGACAGGGCGACATGGTGTCGGGTGCCGGCAACTTTCTCGGCAGCGAACAGGTTATGCCCGGCGGTCTCAAAGAAATGCAACGCCGCGTGATCCTCGAATGAGGGGGAGTTGGCCACGTCGACCACCACGTCGGCGCCCTCGAGCGCGTCCGCCAGGCCTTCGCCGGTGATGACGTTGATGCCGGTACTCGGTGACGCAGATATGACTTCATGCCCCAGATCCTGGAGGTTCTTGCAGACTTTGCTGCCGATCAACCCGCTTCCTCCGATGATGACGAATTTCATGGCCGGTCTCCCGATGCGGTGAGTTGGGACAGTCATTAAACACCCGGGCAGCGGCCGTATCGGGCGGCCATTGGCGTGGGCCGACAGGTGGTCGGAAGTCTGAGCGGCAGGTGGAATTAACGGCGTTTGTTTGCTTTAGTCCACCTATCGCTGGCTCATGTGTGCGGCGGCGCAGCTCAAGACGGGACCCGACCGGAGAATCCCATGAAACATCGATTCCCGACCTGCGCCGTGCTGGTGGCCGCCCTTGCATTCGGCGCGTTGCCTTGCGCCCAGGCGGTCGAATACACGCAGGTCAATGAGACCGCCAGCACGATTTCCTTCACGTTTAAACAGTTCTCCTCGCGGGTATACGGCACGTTCCGCAAGTTCGAGGCCACGCTTGATTTCGACACGGCGAACCCGTCGGCAGGCCGGGCCGCGCTCACCATCCAGCTCGACAGCATCGATGCCGGAAGCAGCGACGCCAACAGCGAACTGCAAAAACCAGCCTGGTTCAACACGGCAACGTATCCAGTGGCGACGTTTGAATCGACCGGCGTGAAGGTACTGGGCGACAACCGTTACTCGATCACCGGCAAACTCACGCTCAGGGGGATCACGCGTGAAGTGGAGGTACCGGTCCTCTTGAAGACCGAGAACGCCATCGGGATTTTCGATGGCCAGTTAACGCTCAAGCGCAGCGACTTCAAAGTCGGTGAAGGTGAATGGGCCGGTGGTGTTGTCTCTGACAAGATCAATATCCGGTTTCGGATGGTTGCGCCGCAGCAGTAACGTGCTGCGGCGCACGCTGCCCCGGCACGTTATGATAGGCACGCCTGCGAACACACTCTTCACGTCCGTCCCAGAGTCAGAGCCACGAATGCCCCAGATCACCCATTTCAAAACCCCGTGCCCCGAGCACATCAATAGCCAGATCCTGCAAATGGTGGTCGATTACCTGACCGACATCAGCATGGTCGCTATCGCGCCGAGCAATCTGTTGTACAACGTGTACCAGTACGCGATCGGCTATGAGGTTCACCTCTATCTGGAGGCGTTGAACGGGGCGAAAGGGATTGCGGTGGAGTTGCTCGTCGCGACCGACGAAGACGACCCCGAGAAGGTCGTCGGCTTCTTGCTGTACCTGCCGGTCAAGGACGATCCCGATGCATGCGGTGTTGCGTATATGGCGGTGAGTGCCAGCCATCGACGCCAAGGTATTGCGCGGCGGATGCTGGGGGAAATGGTCGGCCGTTACCCGCATGCCGAACTGACGTGCGCGGTGGCCAAGGTGCCGTATTTTGAGGCAATGGGGTTTCGGGTGGTGGGAGTGCGCGCTACTCAAGTACTGATGAACACCCGCGATCACGGCAGTGATGGCTTGATGGCCGTGCTGGACGTGGCGTCGATCTACAGCTCGCTCGAGGTGCGACAGATTCATACGTACCTGCTGCAAAAACACGGCAAGCGGGCCATGCTCGATGCGGAAAAACAGCGTGACCGGCATCTGGACCAGATGACGCGCAAGGCGAATGAGTTTGTCCGGGAGCGGCTGGAGGAACTTGGTTAACTGTGGGAGCGAGCTTGCTCGCGATGGCGGTGTAGCAGTCGACATAAATGCTGAATGACACACCGCCATCGTCGGAACGCCGCCCGGAGCAAGCTCGCTCCCACATTGGACTTGTGTTGGTTGTTGGATCGAATCCGATCAGACGCGCAAAGCCCGGCCAAATGCCGGGCTTTTTCTTGTCTGGAATTCGTGCAGATAAAAAAAGAGCCTCAAAGCTCTTTGATGGGGAGGAAGTAGAGCCCTCGAGGCTCAAGATGCGCATGAAACAAGTGGTGAGCTTGGTAGGGGTTCATTTCACTCACCACTTACGCAACGGCTTGAGCAAACAAGCGGCTGCGTAGAATCATCGTAGAAAGTTGGGGGTTGGCGCTCAAGTACCGCTAGTCGAATCCATCTGTCCGGCGTCAGTTTTTGCGATTTTTCCAACGTCGCCACGGGCACTTCTTTCGACCATGGCGATGATGGTTTCGTACAGTTCGTCCTGTGCCTGCACGGCGCTGATTTCTCCATTCGCGGCGGCGTGTGACAAGGCTTCCGCCGCACCGAGCATCGCCCGCAATCCCGCTGGCTTGATCTCACCAGAGCCAGCGAAAGGGGCGAGGGCGGTTCGGCACTTGTTCAGGAAAATCGCTTCGTACTCACGCTTGATCTTCTCCAGTTCCGGGGAGCTGGCCAGTGCCGCGATGACGCCGGGGATTTCGTTGCCCTGAAGCAGCACGCAGTCGACGTATGACGAGGCGATCCCCTTGGCGGTGCCGGGTAAAGTCGGTTCGCTGTCCTGAAGCGCAGCATCCATCAGCGCAGTCTGTCGGGCGTCGAAGTCCTGGTAGAGCGCCGCCAGCAACCCGGGGCGCGTCGTGAAGTGATCGTACACCACCGGTTTGGTGATCCCGGCTTGCTCGGCGAGGCGCCCCAATGTCAGCGCGTCTGTGCCTTCTTCCCGAACGAGTTGCCAGGCGACGTCCAGCAACTGGCGTTGGCGGTCCTCCCGGGACATTCGTCGTCGCGGTTGCGGCGTGGAATCTTGCGCGTCTGTTTCGGTGGTTGACATGGCTATGTACCAAAAGTAACTTACTGATCTTAACTTACCAAGAGTATATAAGGTCCGCCTTATACTCTCAATCAGGAGTTTCCAGCATGCACGCGCTTATCGTTGTGGCTCATCACGATCCTCGTTCGCTTACCCATAGCCTGGTTGCGCAAGTCGCTCAGGGCATCGCCCTGGACGATCCCGGTCATACCTTTGAAATCGCTGACCTCTCGGCCGAAGGGTTCGATCCGAGGTTCAGCGTCGCTGATCTGGCGGTGCATCACCGGGAAGCGCCGCCCCCTGCTGATGTGGTTGCCGAGCAAGCGCGGATAGACCGCGCCGATGCGGTGGTGCTGGTTTATCCGGTCTACTGGTGGTCGATGCCGGCGCTGCTCAAGGGCTGGATTGATCGGGTGTTCGCCAACGGCTGGGCGTTCGATTTCACTGCCGATGCCAAGCTGGAGAAGAAGCTTGGCCATCTGCGGGTTCACCTGATAGGTGTGGGCGGTGCCGACGCTGCCACCTACGCCCGGCACGGTTATGCCGAGGCCATGAAGACGCAGATTGACCATGGGATTTTTGATTATTGCGGTGCACGGGTGGTGACGTCCGAGCTGCTGCTTGAATCGGAAATTCAGGATCCGACGGTGCACCTGGACGCCGCGAAAAGCCTCGGTCGCGAGCTCTTTACGGCATCCAGACACCTCAATTTTGTCAGCCCTGCTCTCCCGGCCAACCCGCCCGACGCATGGCGTTGAGCAGCGTCCCGGCGTCCAGTCCCGGCACCGCATGGCCATTGCCTTCGGCGGTGTCGGAGGCCAACAAGGCATTGATGATCGCTTCCTCCACCGCCTCGGTGGCGGCCAGGAACAACTCGCTGATGTGGTCGTTGTTGACCATGCTCAGGTTGTCGGTGGTCGGCGCACGTTTGCTCTCGTAAGCGGCGGGCGGCACGTGCTGGTTGCCGGTGGCGAAAGCGATGAAAATGTCACCGCTGTGATCTTCATTACCGCCGCCGGTGCGAGCAAGACCGAGGCTGGCGCGCTGCGCGAGGCGCGTGCACTGGTGCGGCAGCAACGGTGCATCGGTGGCCAGGCAGACGACGATCGAGCCCATGCCCGGATGCGGCAAGGACGCTTTGAGGAACGGCGAGTCGGCCTTTTCCATATATCGCCCGCCCGGGTAGCCATCGACGCGCAATTCGTTGCGGATGCCATGGTTGGCCTGGACGATGGCGCCGACGGTCCAGCCGCCCTCAGCACTGCTCAGACGTCGCGAAGCGGTGCCGATTCCGCCCTTGAATTCGTGGCAGATCATGCCGCTGCCGCCGCCGACGGCGCCTTCGGTCACTGGCCCGCCCACCGCCATGCGCAGGGCTTCGGCCACATGTTCGACCTTCACATGGAAACCGTTGATGTCGTTGAGCAGACCGTCGAAGGTCTCCAGCACCACTGGCATGTTCCAGTAGAGTCGCCCGTCATCGGGTTGCTCCTGACGATCCAGCGTCACCAGCGCATCACGCACTACGCCCAGGCTGTGGGTGTTGGTGAAGGCGATCGGGCTGGTCAACAGTCCTGCCTCGCGAATCCACTCAAGACCCGTGGCATCACCGTTGCCGTTGAGCACATGGACGCCGGCAAAGCACGGTTGCAGGCTGGTAGAACCGGCACGCGGCTCGATCACGGTGACGCCGGTCAGGATGTCGTGGCCGTTCGCGGTGCGTCCTCGCACATTGCTATGGCCGACCCGTACGCCGGGCACATCGGTGATGGCGTTGAGCGGGCCGGGTTGCAGTTGGCCGAACTGGATGTTCAGGTCGCGGGCACGTGGTTTCATCGTTTCTCTCATCCTTCAATTCATTCAAAAAAATTATTGGCTAACGCAATCCCTGTAGCAGCTGCCGAGCTTGCGAGGCTGCGTTCGGCTGCGCAGCAGTCGTGAATCCGGTTAACGCGATTCCCCTGAAGCACCGCGTAATTAGACTTTGCGACTGCTGCGCAGCCGAACGCAGCCTCGCAAGCTCGACAGCTGCTACAGATCCCATCGGGTTTATTGACCGTTTTTCACTTTGCTCCAGATCCGCGTCCGCACGCGCTCGGTGGCGGGCGGCAGAGGCTGAAGGGTGAATAACGTGGCCATGGCTTCGGCCGACGGATACACGGCAGGATTGTTGCGGGTGGCTTCGGCCACCAGTGGCGTCGCGCTGCGGTTGCCGTTGGGGTAGGAGAGGTGATCGCTGACCGGCGCGATGACGTCGGGGCGCATCAGGTAGTCGATGAACGCCAGCCCCTGATCCGGATGCGGTGCGTCCTTGAGCAACACCAGGGTGTCGAACCACACCGGCGCGCCTTCTTTCAGCAGGCTGTAGGCGATCTTCACGCCGTTGTTCGCCTGCTCGGCATTGGTCTTGGCTTCCAGCATCGCGCCGGACCAACCCACCGCCACGCAAATGTTGCCGTTGGCCAGGTCGCTGATGAACTTGGACGAGTTGAAGTAGGCGATGTGCGGACGCAGCTTGAGCAGCAGTGCCTCGGCCTTCTTGTAGTCCTCGGGGTTGGTGCTGTTAGTTGGCAGACCAAGGTAGTGCAGGGCGACCGGCAGCATCTCGGCCGGCGAGTCGAGCATGGCCAAGCCGCACTCGCCGAGCTTGGCCAGGTTCGCTTCATTGAACACCAGATCCCAGGAATCCACCGGCGCCTTGTCGCCCAGCGCGGCGCGGACCTTGTCGATGTTGTAGCCGATGCCGTTGGTGCCCCACAGATAGGGCACGGCGTACTGGTTGCCCGGATCGTTGTTGGCCAGTTTCGCCAACAAATCGGCATCCATGTTTTTGAAGTCAGGCATCTGAGCGTGGGGCAGAGGTGCAAGGGCACCGGCCTTGATCAGGGTCGGCAAGCTGAAGTTGCTGGCCACCACCACGTCGTATCCGCTGCGGCTGGTGAGCAGTTTGCCTTCCAGCACTTCCAAGATTGAAATGCGAGCGGTGACGACTGATGATGCGGCACTCCTGGCCTGCTGCAGGCCGGTGATGATCAGGTGCTTGCAGCGTATCGGCAGGGAGTGGACTCACCCATTCCCATCATGGGTTACTCGAAAGGGGTAGGGCGTGGACGCGTTGTTGAAAGAGTTACCGGTGCACCAAGGGCTGGCGCGGGTATTTGGTGCCTTGGGGCAGGACGGGTTCTGGCGAGCGCTGGTCGACACGCTGCGGTTGCTGGTGCCGATGGACAACGCGTTGGTCGCGGTGATGCGGGCCGGGCGGGTGCCGCGCCTGCTTGATGCCGCTTCAAGGACCGGCCGCCGAAGCGGTGGCCGGGGATCTGGCGACCCTGCTGGATCGCTTCGACGCGCGTCTGTCAGTGCGGGAAATCGAAACGGCGCGCCTGATTCTTCAGGGCATCTCAAGCAAGGCCATCGCCCAGCAGATGGGCATTTCCCCGGAGACGGTGAAGGTGCACCGGCGCAATCTCTATCACAAGCTCAATGTGAATGGGCATGGTGAGCTGTTTGCGTTGGTGTTGCAGCCGCGCTGAGATCAACATCAAAAGATCGCAGGCT
>NZ_JBBWCB010000195.1:0-8184 GCF_039888995.1 Pseudomonas rossensis
CCATTTCCATGTGCAGCGCATGGCAGAACCAGCTGCAGTAATACCAATGCAGGCCAGCCTTGTCGGCAGTGAACGTGATCGACGAAGTCTGCTGCGGGCTGATCTCCATGCTCACGCCATGGTTGGTCATCACAAAACCGTGGGTCACGTCTTCAATCTGGTCGATGTTGGTGATGGTCACCGTGACCTCGTTGCCCTGTTTGACGGTGAACTCCGGCAGGCCATAGGCCGGGGCCATCGAGGTCATGTAGACGCGGACTTTGTTACCGTCGCGGATGACCTTGTTGTCGGTTTCCAACTTGATCCCGTCTTTTGCGGCGATCACCACGGTTCCGGCGAAAAACGGGTCGTTGCGGTCCCAGATTTTTTTGGTCTTGATCTGGTCGCGACGGGCCATGACGCAATCGTGGGGCTCGGCGAAGGCCGGGCCGTCGTGCACCAGTTTCATTTCCTCGCCGGAAATATCGATCAGCTGATCGTTTTCCGGGTGCAGCGGGCCGGTCGGCAGGAAGCGGTCCTTGGAAAACTTGCTGAGCACCATCAGCCATTGGCCGTCGGCCTCACTGGTTTCAGTCAACGAGGCATGGTTGTGGCCCGGTTGATACTGCACATCGAGTTTCTGCTTGATGTAGTTGACCTTCTCGCCGGTGTACGCGCGAATCGCCTCCTCGACGTTCCACTTCACCACCTGGCTGTCGATAAACAGCGTGGTGTAGGCATTGCCGCGACCGTCGTAGGTGGTGTGAAGCGGACCAAGACCCAGCTCGGGCTCGCCGACCACCACGTCGCGCGGATCCTTGAATTTGTCGTCGAACAGATCGTCGAGCTTGGCGATGGCAATGATGGTGCAGGTCGGCGAAAGCTTGCCGTTGGCGATGAAGTACTTGCCATCAGGCGAGGTATTGAGGCCGTGGGGGTTCTTCGGCACCGGGATGTAACGGGTGAACGCGCTGTCCTTGCCTTCGTTTTTACGACCGTCGACCACCGGCACTTTCGAGCCGTCGAGGGTGATGAACTTGCCAGCCTTGATCGCCGCTTCGATGCGCGGAATGTTGAACACCACCACCCAGTCGCGTTCGTTGCGCATCATGCCGCCCAGGTCGTAGGCCTTCTCCGAGTTGTAGCAGGTCGACGCCGCGTATTTGCCGGTGTAGTCGGCGTCGGTGTTGTCCAGGTTGCCGTCGACGATGACCTGGAACGCCATCTCCATTTTCTCGGCATCGATGGCGTTGAACATCGTGTAGCTGTTCTTGTCCTGCAGGTCGAAGGTGCTGCCGTCATTGGGGTGCGGGATGACGAATTCGGCATTGGCGAACACGTATTTTGTGTGCGGCACTTTTTGCAGGCGCAGCCCGTGAACGGCCTGCACATTGGGCACGGTGAGCATCTTGTCGCACTTCATGATGTCCAGACGGATACGCGCAACGCGGCTGTTGGCCTTGTCATTGATGAACAGGTATTTGCCGTCGTACTTGCCGTCGGTCATCGACAAATGCGGGTGGTGGCAGTCGCCATTCTGGAAATGCGCGCTGTCGCCCATGATCCGTTTGCTTTCGTTGGTCAGGCCCCAGCCGGTGGCAGAGTCGACGTTGAACACCGGAACACGCAACAACTCGCGCATCGACGGAATGCCCATGATCCGCACTTCACCCTGATGACCGCCACTCCAGAAACCGTAGTACTGGTCCAGCTCGCCCGGCCCGACGTGGGTTTTCGATTGCGCGTCCTTGGCCGCTGCCGCCCATGTCGCACGGGTGAACACCGCGCCACCGATGGCCGTGGCACCGGCCAGTACCGCACCGGTCACCGCACTGGTGCCCAGGAAGCCGCGACGACTGAGGCCGGACGATTCCGGCACTTCAGCGGATTTTTTGGATTCTGTGTCGTTCATCAGGTGTTTTCCTTGAAGGGATAAAAACGGTCACTGCGGACAGGCGCTCGCGGGGTTCATTCCAGAGCGGACACTTCCACGACAGGTATCAGTTGCACAGGAGCGGCTGCCGGTTTGCCGCGCTTCTTGCGCTTGTTGATCAGCGGCGGGCATTTGTTGTCGTTGTGGTAAGTCATCTGGCAATCGAGGCAGTAGTGGCACTCGTTGGCATTGATCCGGCCATCGGGATGAATCGCCTGGATCTCGCATTCCTTGGCGCACAGTTGGCAGGGCGTGCCGCAGTCCTTGCGGCGTTTGAGCCAGTCGAACAGGCGAAATTTGCTCGGAATCGCCAGCGCCGCACCCAGGGGGCAGATGTAGCGGCAATAGACTTTGCGCGTGAAAATGTTGATGACCAGCAGCGCCACCGCGTAGAGCACGAACCACCACTGGCGGTCGAACCGGAGGGTGATGGCGGTCTTGAACGGTTCCACCTCGGCGAACAGCTCGGCGGTGGACATCGACTCCAGGGAGATGCCGAACAGCAGCAGCAAGATGATGTATTTGATCGCCCACAAGCGCTCATGCACCGCGAACGGCAATTCGTATTGAGGGACTTTCAGCTTGCGTGCGGCCTCGTTGATCAACTCTTGCAAGGCCCCGAACGGGCACAGCCAGCCGCAGAACACACCGCGGCCCCACAGCAGAATGCTCGCAGCGGCGAAGACCCAGAGCATGAAGATCAGCGGATCGGTGAGAAACAGCTCCCAGCGAAAATGATCGAACAGCGCATGGGCGAAGGTCAGGACATTGACCACTGACAACTGCCCCAGCGCGTACCAGCCGATAAACACCACGGTAAAGACCAGATAACCGCGGCGCAGCCAGTGCAGAAAATGCGGCCGGCGGGTGAACTTGTCTTGCAAAAACAGGATCGCTGTCAGCAGCAGCAACGCAGCCCCGAGCACGCCGATCTGGAAGTGTTTCTGATACCAGATGGTCAACCAAATCGGCCGACCGGCTTCCTCAATGGCGGCCAGTTCTTCGGCGCTGGGCAGTGGTCGCTCAAGGTAGGGCTCGGGCAATTGATAGGCCAGTTCGAAGCTGCTGAACGTGCCGCTGACCGGGCCGGTCTGGCGACGCACCAATAACTCCAGTGACCAGGGCGATCCCGGATCAAACTTTGCCGGTTCGCGCACAATGAAAATCGACATCTCAGTGAACTCGGGCATGCCTTTGGCAAATACGTCGGAGAGCCGCTGATGGTCCATGTCGCGAAAGCTGATGATGTTGCCGAACTGACGCAATTGCACCCGATCGAAAATCCCGCCGCGCACATACCCCGAGCCTTTATAGGAAAACAGCCCACGACCCAGCACCGCGATGGCCTGCTCGCCAGGCTTGAGGTCTTGCATGAGGAAGCGATATTGATTGTCGCCCAGCAGCGCGCGGCCGATGGTCGGCGGATTCAGGTCGGCGGTATAGAGCTCGATAAAGGTCTCATCCGCTTGATCGGCGGCAGCGTTGTCGACGCCTTCGGCGTCGGTGCCCTTGAAGGCGGAGTCGACCTGGCCACGGGTCAGGTTCAAGCGGCGGATGGCGCCGTTACCGGTCAGTTGTTCCCAGGTGGCGGACTCGAAAAAGTCCTGCCGGACGGTGGCGGGCTTGCGCGCCACACCGGCCGTGTCCGCGATCAGCTTGAGCGATACGGCCACCTCATGGGCGGCGCGCATGATGACCTCGTTGAGCACCATGGCGGTGACGGTTGCGCCGGCGATGGCATCGACGGTGACTGCATTCGGGTCACTGGAATGGCCGACGACGACCCGCTGACTGACCTTGACGCCTTTGTACTTGGCGCTGAAACCGTGAAGTTTTGCCTCAGGAATGCCAATCAGCAGAATCGGCTCGTGGTGCTCCAGCACATAGGCATCCTGAATCATGCCGGTCGTGTCGAGAATCACTTGGGTGTTGATCGGTTTTCCCGAGTAGGCCGGAATATCCACCACGTCCAGGCTCTGGAACACATAACCGATGACCTTGCCGGCGGTGGACAGCGTGCGCACCTTGAACCGGCCTTCGGGGGCGGAAACGGAATCGGTCTGAGGGAAGGTTTTCTCAATGCGCTGCTGCTCGATGTCACCGTATTGCTTGGCTTGGACCGCCTCGAAGGTGGCGAGCATCAGCATCAGCAGGACCACCAGCCCGACGCCCCAGGCGCGCAGGTTGCCGTGTATCGAAGGCTGATGGATTGTCATGGGTTCGCTGATTTCAAAAGGGCTTTCGGTCATGTTAGGGAGCGTTGCGCCCCCTGCCCTTGATTGAGATCAACTTAAAAATTAGCCCCGGAAGACCAGTTAAGCCATGTCTGCCGCAACGCAAACCTTGTAGCAGCTGGCGAAGCCTGCGTTCGGCTGCGCAGCAGTCGTAAACCCGACATGCTCGGTTTTCCTGATACACCGCGAACTCTGATTTCACGACTGCTACGCAGCCGAACGCAGGCTTCGCCAGCTGCTACAAGGTTTGCGTTGCGGCTGCAATTTCTTAACTGATCAGCATTAGGCTCCAGGGTCTCAGACCGTGCGTGAAAACTGGCCTTTTTGCTCACCCCCCAGATAGGCGTCAAACGCCATCGCGGCACTGCGCATCATCAAATGCCCTTGTGGCAACAGCACCAATTCGTCGCGGTGAATCTGCAGCAATCCATCGCGCACATGCTCGCCCAGCTGCGCCAGCGCCTCGGCAAAATACTCGGTGAAGCGAATGCCATGCCACGCCTCATACTTGTCGAACCCGATACGACCATGGCACATCAGGTCGCTGATCACCTCGCGGCGCAGCAGGTCGTCGGCGTTCAAGCGGTAACCCCGGTGCACCGGCAACATCCCTTGATCGATTCGGCTGTAGTACTGCGAAAGCTCCTTGACGCTCTGGCTGTAGCTGTCGCCGACCTTGCCGATCGACGACACCCCAAGGCCGATCAAATCGCAGTCGGCATGGGTGGAATAGCCCTGAAAGTTACGCTGCAGGGTGCCATTGGCCCGGGCCAGCGCCAACTCGTCCTCCGGCAAGGCGAAATGATCCATGCCGATATAGACGTAACCGGCCTCGGTCAGACGGCGGATGGTCAGCTCGAGCAATTCCAGCTTGCGCTCCGGTGGCGGCATGTCGGCGGGGCGAATCAACCGTTGCGCGCGGACCATTTCCGGCAAATGCGCGTAGCTGTAGGCGGCAATCCGGTCTGGGCGCAGCGCGATGATCTTGGTGAGGGTGACGTCGAAACTCTGCACGGTTTGCAGGGGCAGACCGTAGATAAGGTCGACGCTGATCGACTTGAATTGCGCCTCGCGCGCCGCCGCGACCAGCGCATAAATCTGCTCTTCACTTTGCTGGCGATTGACCGCTGCCTGCACGTCGGGGTCGAAATCCTGCACGCCGAAGCTCAGGCGATTGAAGCCCAACTGGCGCAACGATTGAATCTGCTCGGTGCTGATGGTTCGCGGGTCGACCTCGATGGAGAACTCATGGTCGTCGCTGTCATCCATGTTGAATGCCTGGTGCAGGCAGTCCATCAGGTCCGCCAGCTGCTCGCTGGTCAAATAGGTCGGCGTGCCGCCCCCCAAGTGCAACTGAGTGAGTTTGCGGGTGTTGTCGAACAAGGCCGCCTGCATCGCGATTTCACGTTTGAGGTACTTCAGGTACTCGACGGCGCGATGGGTTTTCTGGGTAATGATTTTGTTGCAGGCGCAGTAGTAACAAAGGCTTTTGCAGAACGGGATGTGGATATACACCGACAACGGTTTCGGCGCGGCCACCTGATTGCTGTCGCGAGCGGCACGCTGATAGTCGTCAACGGCAAACGCCTGGTGAAACTGCGGCGCCGTGGGGTAAGAGGTATAGCGCGGCCCCGGACGGTCGTACTTTTCGACCAGGGCGCGATTGAAATCAAATGTCGTGTTCATGATCGATCAACTCGCAATGGGCCCGCCCAAATCCTTTTCAAACAGGTTGCAGATGGCATCCACTTCCGGCCGACCGGCGGGAAGGATGCTGATGAAACGGTCTGACAATTCAATCAACCCGTCCCGACTCAATTGCTCCAGCAACGGCCAGACAGAGGAGAAGTACTTGGAAAAAACCAGACCATAGCGCCGTTCGATGGCGCGGATATCCAGTTCCTGATCACAGGCCAGACGCTCCATGACCATTTGCCTGATCTCATCCCCCGCCTCGAAGCGCCAGCCTCGACACGTCGGCAATTGCCGTCTGTCCAGCTGCTGCTGATAGCGCTCAATCTCGTCGGTGTTTTGCGTGTACAAATCGTCGATCTGGCTGATGGCGCCCAAACCGAATCCAACATGATCGCAATAGCCGTGACGGGAGAAACCCTCACAGGTACGGCGCAACCGGCCGCGCTCCTGGGCGACCGCCAAATCATCATCGGGCCGGACAAACTGCCCCAGACCGATGTAGTGATAACCCGCACAAAGCAGTTGATCAAAGCAGATCTGGCGCATCGCGCCTTTATCGTCCTGGCTGCACAGTGCTCTGATTTTGTCACCGAGCACCGGCCGATAGCGCCGTGGTGGCCGGGCATAGTCGAACACCATCAGCCGGTCCGGCTCCAGCTCGATAATGCTCGCCAGCTTCAGCGCAAAACTGTCTGGCGTCTGCCAGGCATGGCCAAAGCCCAGATCGACGTTGATGGATCGAAAGCCAAAGGTGCGCGCGGCATCCATGAGCGACTGGATCGGCGCCGGGTTCTGGTAGCAGGCCACCGACCTGTCACAGTCGGCTTCGATATCCGGAACGCCAATGCTGACGTGATTGAATCCCTGATTGCGCAGCAACCCCATGGTCGACCAATCGGTATGGTGAAGGTCCACCTCGACGCTGTAGTCGCCGCATTCATGTTCGAGAAAGTTGAACCGGCCACGCAGATGACTCATCAGCCGCTCCAGATGGGCAGGCGCGGGTGTTCCACCGCCCAGATGAAACTGCTCGACCCGTTGCTCCGCACCCAGGTGACAACCGACGAGGTCGATTTCACGCTCAAGATGCTGAAGGTACTGCTCGATACCGTTGTGCTCACCGGCGATATCACGCGGGGAACAGGAAGACGGCTTGAGGCTGGAAGGCAGTTGCACGTTCAGGGACAGCGGACGGCACTTCTGGCGGCTGACGCGCAGCGCACGGAGCAGGTCCAGGGAGCCAATACCGTCATGAAATTTTTGCGTGTCGGCATGACAGGTAGGGTCAAGCACGCCTTGATCGCACCGAGCGATGAACTCGCCGGGGCTGTGAAATAAATCGAGCATGACGGTCTCCGAGACTGGCTGCGGACTTTCAGTCTCCGGGTTTAACCATCAATGCTCCTTGATTTGCATCAAGCGCAAGCGATGTGTCTGCACAACGGACCACCGGTCAGCCCCGATTACCACGTCAGGTAAAACATGCCCTTGGCCAGCAGCACGATAACGACCATGTGGCAAAACAGGCTGCCATGGATAAAGTGCAGGTATCGCGGGCTCATTCGGCCGCTTTTGAACAACAACATGGCGCCCAGGAAATGCAGCAGCACACTCACGGCCACCGCGATTTTCAACGCCAGCAATGTGCCGAACGATGAGGCCAGTGGTGAGGCCAGGGCTGGCAAGTAGCGCAACCAGACCATGCCCAGTCCCGCACCGAACAACACCAGCAGCACCCACGGCATCAGCGAGCGGGCCCGGCGGCCGATACCCTGCTCCACCAGCAGCATCACCCTGGCGGGTAACTGTTTGCGGATGCTTTCCAGGAACAGGACTTCGAAGAACACCGTGCCGATGAAGATCAGGGCGGCAAACAGGTGCAAGGTCAGAATCAGCGGATAGATCATGGTGTTTTCGCCTTGGGTCAAGGCAACCCGCGCTACGGCGAACATTGGGGTGAGCGCACTGGCTGTCGGTCTCTTGAGACTACAGAGACCGCCTGGTTATGCGGTTGATACCGATCAAGAAACGCGCAAACCCTCCAGGACGGTGGATCAAGAGCAAAAGCGAGGCGGCTGACCTGTGTTTTGTTTTTTGTGTACATATCCGTTTCTGCGGTCACGGCGGCTTAGGGTTCCGCCCTTACGGCGGGTCACTTTGGAAAAGAACCCCAAAGTAACCAAAGGGTTCTTGCCCCTAATGAGATGGTCAGCCCGGCGAGAACCTCGGCATGCCCTCGCTCCGGTCCTGCTCCGTGGGCCCGCCGCCATCGGCCATCCATGGCCGGGGGCGGCTAACCCGGCATCCATGCCGGGTTGCCCACTGCGCAGAACCTCCACTCGG
>NZ_JBBWCB010000196.1:0-8103 GCF_039888995.1 Pseudomonas rossensis
ATCAACAGGCAAAGGATGTTCCCGAAGTAGGCCATCGCAAGAAAACGCTCTGTTACAGATAAAAAGATGTCCAAATATTCCGAACAAGACCTCATCTACTTTCGAACTTTCGTACATTTTCTATTCCGTTTTCATCAGGTTACAGCGGCTTTTTCATACAACGCCGAACAGCTGGTGTGCTTTAGAGTGAGCCCATCAACACACCTCTGAACGACTGCGAAAAAGGAAAGAACATGCTACGGAATGCAACTACTCAGTATCCGATTCTGTTGGTCCACGGGCTCTTCGGCTTCGATCGCATCGGCAAGATCGAACTCTTTCATGACGTCAAGCAGGCCCTCAGGAGTGCAGGCGCAAGAGTGTTTATCCCGCACTTGTCGGCTACCCATAGCAATGAAGTTCGAGGCGACCAACTGCTGGCGCAGATAGAACGAGTACTGGAAGGAACCGGTGCGAACAAAGTCAACCTGATCGGCCACAGCCAAGGCGCACTCGCTGCACGTTACGCGGCAGCGACAGCGCCGGAGGTAATCGCTTCGGTGACATCCGTCAGTGGACCCAATCACGGCTCGGAACTGGCCGATTTCTTGCGCAAGGCGCTGACGCCCGGGCGCCTGCCGGAACACGTCGCCGCGACGGTTGCAACGTTGTTTGCAGACTTTCTGTCGTTGCTCAGCGGTCACCGTCACCTGCCGCAGAACGCCATCGCCGCTCTGAATGCCCTGACCACCGAAGGCGTAGGCGCGTTCAACGACAAGTACCCCCAAGGGTTGCCGAAAACCTGGGGTGGCAAGGGTCGCGAGCTGGTCGACGGCGTACGCTATTACTCCTGGAGCGGGACCTTGCAGGGCGACATTCTCGACAAAGGGCTCGATGCACTGAATCCGCTGCACGGGTTCCTCCGCGCCTTTTCCCACTACTTCACCACCGAACCCGAGCAGAACGATGGCCTGGTTGGCCGCTACAGCTCCCATTTGGGCAAAGTCATCCGGTCCGACTACCCGCTGGATCATCTGGACAGCCTCAGCCAGACCGCCGGTCCGCTGCGCAAGGGCATCGACCCGATTGCCCTGTATGTGCAACATGCGGAGCGTCTGAGAAATGCCGGCCTATAAAGGAAAACCGTACCGGCCTGCATAGTCTGTACGGAACTTTGAGAAGAAATAGACCACTGAATCCGGTAGGCTCCGCACTTTACTGAACATTGAAAGGAGTATTTCACCATGGCTAAAGCCACTGCCCGTCACATCCTCGTTGCCAGCGAAGCCAAGTGCAACGAATTGAAAGCCCAAATCGAAGGCGGCGCCGATTTCGCCGAAGTCGCCAAAGCCAACTCCACTTGCCCGTCCAGCCGCCAGGGCGGTGATCTGGGTTCGTTCGGTCCAGGCCAGATGGTCAAGGAATTCGACGCCGTGGTCTTCAGCGCACCGATCAACGTGGTGCAAGGCCCGGTCAAGACCCAGTTCGGTTACCACCTGCTGGAAGTGACCAGCCGTCAGGACTGATCAACCTTTAAGTTTTCTGCACAGCGGCCCACCTTTTGGTGGGCCGTTGTGTTTCAGTTACGTGATACGAGTGGCGAGGGACGCGCCGCTAGCGTACAAATTGTGGTTATTGACCACCCGGCTCTAAGGCTGACAATGCGACTGGCGTTCCCTACTTTATTGTTCACGGCCGTGGCCCTGTTGTTGAGCGCCACCGGTGTGATTGCAGCACCGCAACATGCGTTGACCGTGTACGGTGAACCGGCGAAGTATCCTGCCGGCTTTAGTCATTTTGCCTACACAAACCCGCAAGCCCCCAAGGGTGGCACGATGCGCCGCTCGGCCGTCGAAATCGGTCATTTCGATCATATGTTGCCCTACATCGATAAAGGCATTGGCGTCACACAGATCGACGGCCTGCTTTACTCGCCCCTCGCCCAGCGTTCGCTGGACGAGCCTTACACCGTATACGGCCTGGTGGCTTCGATGATGGAGCGCTCGGACGACGGTTTGTTCCTGCGCTTCTACCTGAACCCCAAGGCCCGTTTCGCGGACGGCAAACCGATCACGGCCGAAGACGTGCGCTACACCTTCGACCTGTTGATGACCCAGGGCAGCCTGCGTTATCGCACCCAATTTGCCGACGTCAAAGGCGTCGAAGTGGAATCACCTCTAACGGTTCGGTTCGACTTTAAAAGTAATGAAAACCGTACCCTTCCCCTTGATATCGCGACCTTGCCGGTGTTTCCCGAGCATTGGTGGAAGACTCGCGACTTCGCCAATGGTGGCGGTTACGAGCCACCTTTAGGCAGCGGCCCCTACAGGGTGAGCAAGGTCGACTCCGGTCGCAGCATCACCTTCGAGCGCAATGCCGATTGGTGGGGCAAGGATTTACCGGTCAGCCGCGGCCTCTACAACTTCGATCGTTTCAGCATCGAGTACTTCGGCGATACCGACGTCGCCCGTCAGGTCCTGCGCGGCGGAGCCTACGACTACAACCGAGAATTTTCCGCCACCGGTTACTCCATCGGCTACGACGGCCCGACCCTGAGTGACGGGCGACTGCAAAAGGCGCACCTGGCAACGCAAGCTCCCCAAACGGCTCAGGGCTTTGTGTTCAATCTGCAAAACCCGCTGTTCCAGGACCGTCGAGTGCGTCAGGCACTGGCCATGCTTTGGGATTTCGAGTGGAGCAACCGGCAGATGATGCGCGACATGTACATCCGCCAGCAGAGCTACTTTTCCAACACCGACCTCGCCGCCCGACACCTGCCGGACGCCGGCGAACTGGCGATTCTCGAACCGCTGCGCGGGCAGATCCCCGACGAGGTGTTCACCCAGGTTTTCCAGGCACCGAAAACCGATGGCAGTGGCGTGATACGCGACAAACAGTTGCAGGCACTCGATTTGCTCGAACAGGCTGGCTGGAAACCCGATGGTGATCAACTGGTCAACGCCGAAGGCAAGTCGTTGAGTTTCACTTTCCTGGTCAGCCAGAACGGCATGGACCGCTTGCTACTGCCTTATAAGCGCACCCTGAAACAGATCGGCATCGACATGAACATCCGCCGTATCGACTCGTCCCAATACGTGAATCGCCTGATGAGCCGCGACTACGACATGATCGTCACCGGCTACCCGGTGACGACTTCGCCCGGGGGTGAACTGCTCAATTACTTCGGCTCGGTCTCGGCCAACGACCCTGGCGCCAATAACTACATGGTCTTGAAAAATCCGGCGGTCGACACACTGATCGCCGGGCTGGTTCGCGCCACCACCCAACCCGAAATGCTGCACTACGCCCACGCGCTGGACCGGGTGCTGCAATGGAACTACTACTGGATTCCCAACTATTACCCGCCGGGCAGCTCCACCGTGTGGTGGAATCGTTTTGGCAGGCCCAACGAGCAAGCGAGCAATGACGAAGCCATCGAGAGCTGGTGGGAAATCAGCACCACGCCACTGACCAACCAACAGATGACCGCTGAGCAAATCAGCCGTGGCAAACCCGGAGGGCCGCACTGATGTGGGCTTACATACTGCGGCGTCTGCTGCTGATCATTCCGACGTTGGTGATCATTCTTCTGGTCAACTTCATCATCGTCCAAGCCGCGCCGGGCGGCCCGGTGGAACAGGCCATCGCGCAATTGCAAGGCATCGGCGGCGCGAGTGTCGGCGGCGGTTCCGGCGAACGCATGTCCGGCACCTCCCGATCCAGTCGCGGCCTCGACCCGCAACTGATCAAGGACATCGAAAAGCAATACGGCTTCGATAAGCCGGCGCACGAACGCCTGTGGCTGATGCTCACCAGTTACGCGCGCCTGGACTTCGGCAAGAGCTTTTTCCGCGGTGCCACCGTCACCGACCTGATCCTGGAAAAAATACCGGTGACCATTTCCCTCGGGCTCTGGGCGACGCTGATCACCTATCTGGTGTCGATTCCTTTGGGCATCCGCAAGGCCGTGCACCACGGCAGCCATTTCGATATCTGGAGCAGCACCGCGATCGTCATCGGCTACGCCATGCCGGCGTTCCTGTTCGCGATGTTCCTGATCGTGGTCTTCGCCGGTGGCACCTCGCTGAACTGGTTCCCGGTGCGCGGGCTGGTCTCGGACAACTTCGATTCATTATCGACCGTGGGCAAAATCGCCGATTACTTCTGGCACCTGGTATTGCCGGTGACAGCGCTGGTGATCGGCGGGTTCGCCACGCTGACCATTCTGACCAAGAACTCCTTCCTCAATGAAATCACGCGCCAGTACGTGGTCACCGCCCGCGCCAAGGGTCTGAGCGAACGCCGAGTGCTCTACGGTCACGTGTTTCGCAATGCCATGTTGCTGGTGGTCTCGGGGATTCCCCAGGCGTTCATCAGCGTATTTTTCGCCGGTTCCCTGCTGATCGAAGTGATTTTCTCTCTCGACGGCCTGGGTCGCATGAGCTACGAAGCCGCGGTGTCACGGGACTATCCGGTGGTATTCGGTTCGCTGTTCATCTTCACGCTGTTTGGTCTCTTGATAAAACTGGTCGGTGACCTCTGCTACACCCTCGTCGACCCGCGTATCGACTTCGCCGCGAGGAACGCCTGATGTTCAAGCTCTCACCGTTAGGTCGTCGTCGTTTTGAGCGTTTCAAGAAAAACCGTCGTGGCTGGTGGTCGCTGTGGCTGTTTGTCGGGCTGTTCCTGCTGACCCTCGGTGGCGAGCTCATCGCCAACGACAAACCGCTGATCGTCAGTTATCAGGGCTCGCTCTACTTCCCGGCCCTGAAGCGTCATACCGAGCAGGAATTTGGCGGGCAGCTGCCGTTCCAGGCGGACTACCGCAGCGATTATGTGGAGAAGCTGATTCACCAGGACGGTGGCTGGATGCTGTTCCCGCCAATCCCCTTCAGCGACGACACGCCGAACTATGACCTCAATCAACCCACGCCCAGCCCTCCGACGAAGGTCAACTGGCTGGGCACCGACGACCAGGCGCGGGACGTGTTGGCCCGAGTGATTTTCGGTGCGAGGGTGTCGATCCTGTTTGCCTTGATGCTGACCTTTGTCAGCGCACTGATCGGCATCGCGGCCGGCGCCCTGCAAGGCTACTACGGCGGCTGGGTCGACCTGATCGGTCAACGGTTGCTGGAGGTTTGGTCAGGGCTGCCGGTGCTGTACCTGCTGATCATCCTGTCGGGTTTCGTCGAGCCCAATTTCTGGTGGCTGTTGGGGATCATGGCGCTGTTTTCCTGGCTGGCCCTGGTGGACGTGGTGCGCGCGGAGTTTCTGCGCGGACGCAACCTGGAATACGTCAAAGCTGCGCGCGCGTTGGGCCTGACCGACCGTAAAGTCATCGTCCGGCATATTCTGCCCAACGCGATGAATGCGACCCTGAGCTACCTGCCGTTCATTCTGACCGGGGCAATCTCGACCCTCACGGCGCTGGACTTCCTCGGTTTCGGCATGCCGGCCGGCAGTGCCTCGCTGGGCGAGTTGATCGGTCAGGGCAAGCAGAATCTGCAAGCGCCGTGGCTGGGGCTGACGGCGTTTTTCACCCTGGCGCTGATTCTTTCTTTACTGGTGTTTATCGGGGAAGCGTTACGTGACGCTTTCGATCCGAGATCATGACGCGGACTGTTGATATGAGTAACAACCTGATCGAAATCCGTGACCTCTGCGTGGCCTTTAGCGGCCAGACCGTGGTGCGCAATCTGTGCCTGGACATCCGCCCCGGCGAATGCCTGGCGCTGGTGGGCGAGTCGGGCTGCGGCAAGTCGGTGACCGCTCACTCGATCCTGCAACTGCTGCCCGAGACCGGCACCGAAACCACGGGCAGTATTCGCTACCGTGGCCGGGAGCTGGTCGGCGCCCCGGCCAAGGTGTTGCGAGAACTGCGGGGTAACCGCATCGCGATGATCTTCCAGGAGCCCATGACCTCGCTCAACCCATTGCACAGCATCGAAAAGCAGATCGGCGAAACCCTGCTGCTGCACAAGGGCCTGGCCGGCAAAGCGGCGCAAGCGCGGATTCTCGAGTTGCTGCATCTGGTCGGCATTCAGAAGCCCAAAGAGCGGCTCAAGGCCTATCCCCATCAATTGTCCGGTGGCCAGCGGCAACGGGTGATGATCGCGATGGCGCTGGCCTGCGAACCGGAGTTGCTGATCGCCGACGAACCGACTACAGCGCTGGACGTGACAGTGCAGCGCAAGATCCTGCTGCTGCTCAAATCCCTGCAACAGCGACTCGGCATGTCGCTGCTGCTGATCAGCCACGACCTCAATCTGGTGCGCAGCATTGCCCAACGAGTCTGCGTGATGAAGGCCGGGGAAATCGTCGAGCAGGCACCTTGCGAGACGCTGTTTACCGAACCGAAACATCCTTACAGCTGCGTCTTGCTGAATGCCGAACCGGAAGGTGAAGCGCTGCCCCGGGACGAGCGCGAGAACGTGCTTGAGGTAGATGACTTGCGAGTGCAGTTCGCCCTCGGTGGCGGGCTGTTTCAGCGCAAGACCTACCTGAAGGCCGTGGACGGCATCAGCCTGAATATTCAGCGCGGCAAGACGCTGGGGATTGTGGGCGAATCCGGTTCCGGCAAGTCGACACTGGGTCAGGCGATCCTGCGTCTGCTCGATTCCGAAGGCAGCATTCGCTTTCAAGGTGAAGCGCTGGAGGGCCTGACGCAAAAACAGCTGCGGCCGTGGCGCAAGAAAATGCAGGTGGTGTTCCAGGACCCGTTCGGTAGCCTCAGCCCGCGAATGTCCGTGGCGCAGATCATCAGTGAAGGCCTTGAGGTGCATAGCCAGTTGACGGCTGACGAATGCAAAGCCGAAGTGATTCGGGCGCTGGAAGAAGTCGGCCTCGACCCGCAAAGTCGTCATCGCTACCCGCACGAGTTTTCCGGCGGCCAACGCCAACGCATCGCCATCGCCCGGGCGCTGGTGCTGAAACCGGCACTGATCCTGCTGGACGAACCGACCTCGGCGCTGGATCGCACGGTGCAAAAACAAGTGGTCGCCCTGCTCCGCCAACTTCAGGAAAAACACGGCCTGACTTACCTGTTCATCAGCCACGACCTGGCGGTGGTGCGCGCGCTGGCTCACGACATGATCGTGATCAAGGACGGCAAAGTGGTGGAAAGCGGTGCCAGCCACGACGTGTTTGAATCGCCGCAGCATCCGTATACCAAAGAGCTGTTGGCGGCGGCGCATCCGGGGTAGTCCTACTGCACGCCCTGCTCCAAAGGGTTGAAGACAAACACCTGCCCTGCGGCGGCACCGAGCGTCGCGCGCAGGATCGGTATATAGCGACCGGTCACCTGAAAATAGTCCTTCTGATCATACTGAGCGCCACTCAAACCACCTCCCGAAACAAACGCCTGCACGTTCCAGAAGAAGGCTTCAATGGGCAGTTGCGCAGGATTATTCTGGGGCCACGCAGCGACCATGAATTCATTCCAGCCGTAAAAGTCACCGCGATTCTGGCGCACGTCGATACTCAGTTGGAACTGCTGTGGATCCAGATCAAATGCACACGAAGCGTTGACGCGAGCACCGTACCTTGCCACCCACGCCTGGACACTGGTCACCCCCAATTCGCTGCAAAGTCCACCGTGTGTCCTGCAAACATCGTTGCTGCCACCTGTTCCGGCGTCGTAGGGGTAGGCACACCGTAAAAGCATGGGATTTCCGGCTGGAGCAGCCTGCTCACGGATGACAAACCCTTGGGATTTGTAGAATCTGATTACACCAGCGTCGGCGCGTAGGTAACTGAAAGAAGCACCGTTGCCCCGCACCGATCCCGGACTCGGATTCCACGAATGAAACGCCGTCGACTGATCCGTCGTCCGGATCAGTACCCCATTGCAATAAAACGCTGCCCGACCATCCCGACAGCTCGGTGACGTATCGGCATACCGTGCATTCAATCGGGCTGCCACCTGATACCCGACGTACAGTTGATCCGCCTGATTGAACCCAAACAGGCTCTGTTGTGCCTCATCGCGCTGCAACCGCAGGACCGGCAGCCACTCGCCGGTCGCCTGGAAGTACGCCAGTTGATCTCGTTGCGCCCCACGCAATGCGCCTGCTGTGCCCAAGTCATAGAACAGCGCGTGCAACGGTATTCGGGTCGGTGCCGCAT
>NZ_JBBWCB010000197.1:0-8049 GCF_039888995.1 Pseudomonas rossensis
GGCCGGGTCAGACCGAGGTGGGTTGCGGCTTGGGCGAGGGTGCGTTCCATTGCGTCCCCCTTATGCCGCGTGCGCGGCAGGGGTTGCCGCTGCAGTGAGGTGGTTAATGGACTCGGTGACCTTGGCGTAGATCTCGACATTGGTGCCGTACACGGTGAAGCACCGTGTGTGTGGGCTTTTGTTGCCGATACTCAGGATGGTGGTGACACCCGAGCGCGATTGAGTGCGATGCAGGGCGACGAGTAGGGGATAGTCGAACCCCATTTCGAGGCTCAGCATTCCGCCGGTGCGTACCAGCTCGAGCACGCGCTGCTTGTCCGAGACTTCGAAGCGGCCGTATTCGCGGCTGGCGTGCGGCCGGTGGACCAGATCGATGGTATTGCTCGCGTCGAATGGGCCGTTGGCGATCTCTTCGATGAAGTCGGCCAACTTGAGATGCATTTTCTTGTCGTTCTGCAGGGTCAGCGTGTGGCGTTCGTTGGCCAGCTCGACGACGAAAGAGCTTTCTGTTGTGCCACGTTCAACCTTGAGGCGGAACGCTAGGCACTCGCGCTTGGGTAACGTCCGGAGTACATGACTGAAGGTCTCGGTCAGGTTGACCTGGGCATTGAGCAACTGCAGGGTGCGGTTGTCGATTTTGAATTTGATCATGCTGCGTGCCCTCCGCCATTCGGATCGAATGGGGCGGGAGCTGTGCCAGCTTTTTGCTTCGATTTGCTGTTTACAAACAAGCAGCCGCATTCGCGGGCTAGGCGGCGGATCTCAAAGATTCGGCAGGGGACGGCAGCGGCCGGGTGGACGTGCAAGGTTGCTGTGGCGTGCATGGTTTTGCCTCGCTCTGTGGTGGAAGAGTGAAGCGAATATCAACCAATGGTTGCGCGCTGTCAACTGACGGTTGATTTGCTGGTGCAAATGCTTTGAAAGTAGACGAAATAGTGGCAATTAGATAGCATTTGAAAAATGGCCGAATATTATCAATTAAATACTGGATGCAATCTGTGCGGAAAAAGGATTTGAGACGTAACCGACAAGTTACGAGTGATGGGCGTTTTGCAATTAATCGACTTTTTATTTCGGCGGCACGTTGGGTGGGGGTCGGACGTTTTTTAATGTTGATGAGCGTGTCGCTGATTGGCAGCGTGGGGCTATATGTCGTTTTTAAATTATCATATGGGATTGATTTGCCGTATGTTGGTCTAAAATTTATAGAACAGTCGGATAAGTTGGGACAGTTCGGAGATTTTTTTGGTGGCGTGCTCAACCCACTGCTTAGCTTTATGGCACTTCTAGGGGTGTTGTATACGATCCGTACTCAAGGGAAGGAGTTAAAAGAAGCAAGGGAGGAGACACGGATCGCTAATCGAATTCAAGATAAACAAACTGGGGTGTTTGAGCGGCAGAATTTTGAGTCCGTATTTTTTAGGCTAATAGATGTTCATGCAAAAATGGCTGAGAGAATAAGGAATAAATCAGATGGTTTTGGCTCGAATGGGTTTGAGACCACTGTGAAAGAAGTACTGCAAAACTACCGTTATGCTTGCGAGGATTTAGTAAAAGCTCAAAGGTCGGCACGGAAGCCTCAGTATCCGGCAATTAACCCTGAAAAAACGACTGAGCAGCAGTTGTTGCAGCAAGGTTTCGACGAGGGTGTTGTGGGCGACATACGTGTCACGCTTGCGCAATATTACAGAAACATATATCAGATACTGAAGCTCGTTGACGGATTTAAGGTGTTTGCAGGTGAAGAGCAGACAGGGCGGCGCTCCCCTCGCCAAATTCGACTTGAATATTTTCATAAAAGACAGTATTCAAATATTCTGAGGGCTCAATTGTCCGATGATGAGCTTAAATTGCTATTTTTTAACTGCATTACGCCATACGGACAGGGGCTGAAGAGCTATGTTGAACAATATTCTTTGATGAAGCATTTGCAAAAATCTAAATTTTTAAACGGGCGGAAAGATATATTCAGTCTTTACGAGGATGAGGCATATGCAGATTACGAGGATATTGAAACTTCTAGAATAATCTTATATGCAGGTTATCGCGCTCGTGATCAACTGCGTGCTACATATAATCGGAAAATTACATAAGAAAGTTATTCGGGGATGAATGCTCCAACCACTTTTCCACAAATATGCGTTTCTTCGGTTAATTCTATTATTGGATATTGAGGATTTATCGGGCGTAGGTATTTTCGGCCAGCATCTTCTGCTAATACCTTAAAAGTCGCCTCATTTGTCCTCGGTAGTCTAGCAATGACACGATCCCCAGTCTTGGTTTCGGCCTCAGGGTCAACAAAAATGATGCACCCAGTAGGATAGCTACGACCTGGTCCTTGATTAGTCATCGAGTCTCCAAGAACCTTTAACGCATAACCATGGTTGCTGATCTGAACAGGGCATGACAGCCAAGAGTCAGCGTCGTACGACTCAAAATTTGTGATTGCTTCACACCATGCTCCTGCCTGTACCCAAGAAATAAGCGGCACCTTGCCGAAGCGATGATTGATCTCTATGACGTTACTCTCGTCGCTTGCAACCCCTTTAAGAACATCATGTTCGCTGGTTTGTTTTTTTGGTATGACTCCATATTCAAGCCATTCGCGACGTATCTTCAACCATGAGCATAGAGCAGTCATGCTATCCGCTTCTGGTATCGCTTCACCGTTCAGCCACTTACTTATCGCTTGAGTCGTCTTACGCACTCCCAGGCTTTTCAACTGACGATGAATATCTACTCCACGACCGCGGCTGCGTATGCCGGCATCGTCGAGAGCTTCGTGTAGGCGCTCGCTGAAAGCTGCGCGGAGAGAATTTTTATCAACCATGAGTTGAGAGTCTCATAGAGGTTGCACAATAGTCAGTTGATCTATAACATCAACCGTAAGTTGATAAATGGAGGTTGTCATGTTGGACCCCGCGAATTTTCCCAGCGCGATTGCATTCGCATTTGAAGCCGTAGGCGGCATCGGGGCCGCTGCGAAGATATGCAATAGAAGCTATCAGGCATTGAACAAATGGCGTCAGGCTGCATGCCTCCCACGAACGGATTACACAGGTGAAACTAAATACGCCGAGCTTTTGGCGACTGCAGCGAAGCATAAAGGGAATACCTTCCAAGTAGCTTGGCTGTTGAACGCATCGGCTCCTCATAAAGCCGCAGCGTAGCAAGAAAAAAGGCGACCAAAAGGCCGCCCAGTTCCTCCCGGCACGCACCACCACAGCGCTGTCGGGTCGCGATAAAGATAGGCGGGCACACCACATGCGAACCACCTCTCTTTATCGCGCTTTTCCAAGGCTCGGAAGCCTTGGTGTTGCTGCCTCTTCCACCACAGATTTGGCAGCTGTTGCGCCAGGGGTGAGCAACGGATTGCTCGCCCCGGCACGGTGCCGGTATCGATCCCTAAGATCTAGCCGGCGTTTGGGCCCTTTCAAGCCACGCGGCAAATGTATCACCACTGCATGTCGCGCGGCACTGGCAACTTACAAGGATTAATGCCATGAGCCGTATCGCTCTGAGTTCTGTCGAGCGGGCGCAGCGGGAAGTTTTGCCGCTCGATCTCGCGCTTTACCATGCCGCACGGGACTACCCCGGCGGCGCAGCTGCAATCGCCGCCACCACCGGTCGAAATGCGACCACGCTGCAGCACAAGCTTTCCCCAACGCATCCCAGCCACACGGTGAACATTCAAGAGTTCGGCGAGATTCTGGAGCTGACCAAGGATCGCCGCATTCTGGATGCGGTGCATGCATTGGTCGGTGACACGACATGGCAGGAACTGGCTGATGCGTACACCAATGACATGCCGGAAACGTTGACCACCGGGATTGCCAAGTACTTCAGGCAGGTGGCGGATCTGGCGGATACGTGGGCCAAGAGCATTGGTGACGGGGTGGTTTCTGATGAGGAGCTCGCCGCGATTCGCCTGCAGGTGTTTCGAGGGATTCAGGGGTTGCTGGGGTTGTTCAACCGCGCCACGTACGTCAACCAGACGACGCGGGGTGCTGACCATGGTTGATATCGTCGACTTTGCTAACGACCTGGTGCAGGAGCGTATCGATCAGGCGCTTGCTGCACGTCTCCTCGCCGCCAAGCCTGTTTTGGCGGCACATTCGTTTCTGTTCTGTGAAACGTGTGATGGACCGATCCCCGAGGCTCGCCGTTTGGCGCAGCCCGGCTGTACGCAGTGTGTCGACTGCCTTTCCCTCGCGGAACTGAATGGTACACGTCATGCTCGATGAGGTATTTGGGCAATTCGCGGACTACGGCCTTGAACCCGCGCAGCCATTGGTGTTTGGCAAACTGACCCGGTGCAAAACGTCGCAGGACAAGGGCAAGGAAAAAAACGGTTGGTATGTCGTTCACGAGCAGCGCACCGAGAAAGGCGAGACTCTGATCTTCGGCGCGTTCGGTGACTGGCGTTCAGGCGAGTCGCAGAAGATCAAGGTCAAGGCTGGGCGGATGTCGACGGAAGAGCGCGAGGTTATGCGCGCTCGGCAGGAAGAGGCGAAACGCCGGGCTGCCGAGATCTCGGCCAACGCGGCACGTCGTGCGGCGAAACGCGCTGCTGGCATGTTCCAGCGCATGCCGGAGAAGGGCCGTAGCGACTATCTGGATCGTAAGCAGATTGTCGGAATCGGCGTTCGGTATGCGCCGCGTACCGGTGCGTTTCTGATCCCCATGAGCAACGTGCGCGACGAGATTGTCGGCCTGCAGGTGGTCTTCCCGGCCAAGCAACAGGACACCGGTCGGGACAAGTCCTATTGGCCTTACGGCATGTCGAAGGAGGGCGCCTTTCACTTGATCGGGCCACATCCGGATCCGGGTGAGCCGGTGCTGGTGTGTGAGGGTTACGCGACCGGCGCAAGTCTGCATATGGCCACGTCACTGACCGTGGCCATTGCGTTTGATGCCGGTAACTTGCTGGTGGTCTGCAAGGCGATGCGTGAGCGGTTTGCCGGTTGCCCGCTGATCATCTGTCGCGACGATGACTGGAAGACTACGAAACCGAATGGCGATGCCTGGAACCCCGGTGAAGAGAAGGCCAATAACGCGGCGCTGATCGTCGGTGCCCAAGTGGTCGCGCCGATCTTTTTCGGCGAGCGGAAAGACAAGTGGACCGATTTCAACGATCTGCATATCGCGGAAGGTTTGGAGGCGGTGCGCCGGCAGGTGTTGGCGGTGGTCAAGCCGCCGGCCGCTGGTGGCTGGAAGGACATGCTCGCTCGTAGCGAAAGCGGTGTGTTGATTGCGCATATGCAGAACGTTGAGTTGATTCTGGCCAATGATGAGCGGTGGGCTGGCGTCGTCAGCTACAGCGCTTTCAGTTCGAAGATCGTGAAGCTACGCGCTGCACCTTATGGCGGCGGCACGGGCGATTGGGCGGACATTGATGATGTGCGGGTGATGAAGTGGCTCGCGCAGCAGTACAACTTGCGGGTCAAAGCCTCGCATGTGATCGAGGCGGTGAGCGTCGTTGCGCATGACCATGCGTTTCATCCAGTGCGGCAGTACCTGCGCAATCTCGAGTGGGATCGGGTGTCGCGTCTTGAAAGCTGGCTGACGGAAGTCATGGGCGTTAAGGCGACTGACTACTCTTCGAAGGTCGGCAAGCGTTGGTTGTTGTCGGCGGTGGCGCGGGTGATGAAGCCGGGTTGCAAGGCTGACTCGGTGATGATTCTGGAAGGCGCACAGGGCGCCGGTAAGTCGACGGCGATGAGCATTCTCGGCGGCGAGTGGTTTATGGACACGCCGTTTGCGCTGGGTGACAAGGACGGCTTTCAGGCGATCCGGGGCAAGTGGATCGTTGAGCTGGGCGAGCTGGATAGTTTCAACAAGGCTGAGAGTACGAAGGCCAAGCAGTTCTTCTCTGCGTCCACCGACACTTATCGCGAGAGCTACGGCCGCAGAACGATGGACGTGCCACGCCAGTGTGTGTTTGTGGGTACGACCAACCAGGACGAGTATCTGAAGGATGCCACGGGTAACCGGCGCTATTGGCCGGTGGCGTGTACAAAGGTTGATCTGGAGTTGTTGCGCTCGATGCGCGATCAACTCTGGGCCGAGGCGGTGTTCTGTTACGACGCGGGCGATCTCTGGTGGGTGACGCTGGATGAGGCGGCAATGTTCGGCGAAGAGCAGGACGAGCGTTTTGTGGTGGATGAATGGGAAGGGCCGATTCTGACCTGGCTGGAAGAATCGCAGATCGGCGAGACCACTACCGGCAGCGATGTTCTGACGAGTGCGTTGAAGTTGGACTTTGGGCATTGGGGTAAGCCGGAGCAGATGCGGGTCGGGGCGATCATGCATCGGTTGGGTTGGCGACGTGTGCGGTTGCCTGCGTTGGCTAAGAGCGGGCAACGGCCTTGGGCTTACAAGAAGCCGGCAGAGTGGGGTGGTGCCTCGGCGTTGCAGCGGGAAGCGTTCGAGGAGCCTTGTTTCGATGATTAAGGAGATCGACTCGCTGCTTCGGTCGTGGGCTCAGGAGTTGCATTCAGACCTTTCGAGTGGAGGTCTCGCAGGTGGGAACATGGTCGCCATGATGATGGAGACCAATGGGCAATTGATCCGTGGGCGACGTGCATTCCGTGCACCGCTCGAGAGTTCGTTGGATATCGAGCTGATTGTGACCAAGCACCTTGCGCCCGAGCTGGTGACAGTCGTGCGGGAGCATTACTGCACGCTCGATGTGGATATGCGCTTGCGGTATGCCCATTGCGGCTGTGGCCGTGACACTTACTACCAGCGCTTGCATGACGCACATCTACAAATCCTCGGCATGATGATGGGGATGGCTGCGTGACCCCAGGCACTGCTTCGGCTGTTATTGTCCCACTGGCCCGTCTTGTCCCGCTGCGCTCTGATGCAGCGGGACAGGTGCGGGCCTTGTCGTTGTTGGGCTGTCCCACCGTCCTGCCTATAAGTGCCTCCCGCCCGTGTAAGCGTAGCGGGCAGCAATGCGCGCATATCGCGCGTACGCGTGTTCTTTAAATTTCTTCCTTTACACGAGAAAGTAGAAAGATAAGTAGGACAGTGGGGCGAGGCCCCGAATTTAGGCGCTCTCAGGTGTCCTACTTCGACTCTGAAAGGTGGGACGTATGGGACACCGCCGAAACAACAGAATGCCGTGGTGGTGTATTCGCCGACATTCGCTAGGCGTTGACCCTGCGTTGCCCACCTATTCACCGGGTGGCATTAAAACAGGGTTGCTGCCACCGGAATCGACCTGTAAAAAGTAGTCATCTTCGATAGGTGCGACCGCAGAGAGCGGCAGGCACCACACCACTAAGCCCGGCCACTGCGCCGGGTTTTTTCGTTCATGGGGTAGGCGATGACAAACGAGCAGCAAGCACTGGCAGAGATGCCGATCTGGTTAGTGATTGTCCTGGCGCTGGTCGGCGGTGTGTCGGGAGAGATGTGGCGAGCAGACAAGGATGGGGCGCGAGGCTGGGCATTGTTGCGGCGGCTCGCGCTTCGTTCTGGTGCCTGCATTGTCTGCGGGGTCTCGGCGATGATGCTGATGATCGCTGCGGGCATGTCGCTCTGGACGGCGGGCGCCTTGGGTTGCCTGACGGCGATGGCGGGTGCGGATGTTGCCATCGGCTTGTACGAACGCTGGGCTGCGAAGCGGTTAGGTGTGTGCGAAGTCCCGCCGAATGGCGGCGGCCAAGCCTGAAACCGCCGGGGACCCTGGGGTTATTCGGAGGGTACGGGGTCGGAAACCCGCGGGAAAGTGTTAGCGACAGGGTTGCCAGCTTACTGAAATTCAATCCATTGAAATCGAAAGGTTCCATTGAAAAGCCGTTGAAAAGGAGGGCTTATGACAGAACCAATGTACCTGTCAAAGAGCGCCTTCGCGGCTCGGATCGGCAGGGCGCCCAGCTACATCACCTGGTTGAAAAACAACAACCGCCTGGTGTTGACCGCCGACGGTAAACAGGTCGATGTCACGGCCAGTGAAGCGTTGATTCGCGACACCGCTGACCCCAGCAAAACCGCTGTCGCTGACCGCCACCACCAAGACCGGCTTCAGCGTGACGTTTACAG
>NZ_JBBWCB010000198.1:0-7845 GCF_039888995.1 Pseudomonas rossensis
AACCCCAACCGAACATCTATCCTTCATAAAGGTCAACCAAGGGAGCCCAACGGACCGGAGGGATGTTCATCATGCATATCGCTGACATAACCATGTTCTACGCCCCTGCCAGCGGTGGCGTGCGCACTTATCTGGATGCAAAACACCGTCGCCTGGGCATCAAGCCGGGCATTCGCCACAGCCTGCTGATCCCCGGGGCTTACTTAAGTGAACAGGATGGCGTTTACACGGTTCCGGCCCCCGCCCTGCCCTTTGGCAAGGGTTATCGATTCCCCCTCCGTCTCGCGCCATGGCGCAATGTTCTGCAGGATTTACAGCCCGACCTGATCGAGGTCGGCGACCCCTACCTCACCGCATGGGCGGCCCTCGACGCCCGGCGGCAACTCGATGTCCCGGTGATCGGCTTTTATCATTCGGACCTGCCACTGCTGGTCAGCAATCGGATGGGCAACTGGGTCACCACCAACGTCGAAGCCTATGTCAGCAAACTCTATGGCAACTTCGATCGGGTTCTGGCGCCCAGCCAGATCATGGCCGACAAGCTGATCGGACTGGGGGTGAAGAACGTTTTCGTGCAACCGCTGGGCGTCGACTTGCAAACCTTCAATCCCTCTGCACGAGACACAGGCCTGCGGGCCGAATTGGGCATTGATGAAAACACTCATTTGCTGATCTTCGCCGGGCGCGGCTCCAAGGAAAAAAACCTGCCGGTGCTGCTCGACTGCATGAAACGCCTGGGCCGACGCTATCACCTGCTGCTGGTGGGTTCGTCGATGCCGGCCGCAGTGCCCGACAACGTGACCGTGATCGGTGAGTTCTGTCCGGCGGCACACGTGGCGCGATTGATGGCCAGCGCCGATGCGCTGCTGCATGCAGGTGATCAGGAAACATTCGGCCTGGTGGTTCTTGAAGCCATGGCCAGTGGCATTCCGGTGGTGGCCGTGGCGGCCGGGGCCTTTCAGGAAATCATCACCGATCAATGCGGCTTGCTCTGCCCGCCGAATAATCCATTGGCGATGGCCAACGCGGTCCGCGAGCTGTTCAGTTCGGGCAGCGTCGTTTTGGGCAAGCAGGCCCGCAGCCATGTCGAGCGGCATTACTCCTGGGACACGGTAGTCAACAGCCTGCTGGGGCACTATCACGCCGTGCTCGGCAGCCACTTGCGGCTGACGGCCAATGGTTGAGCCCATGAACCCGCCCAGCCTGTTACTCGTCTTGCACGACGTCGCACCGCAATCCTGGGCCGATTATCAACCCTTTGTCGAAGCCGTCGACGCCTTGGGCGAGGTGCCGATGACCTGGTTGGTGGTGCCCAATTTTCACAAACACAACGATCTGGAGGAGCATCCGGGATTTCGACGTTTACTCACCCGTCGTATCGCCCGAGGTGACGAACTGGCATTGCACGGTTACTTTCATTGCGATGAAGCGCCCACCCCCAACACGCCACGAGACTGGTTCATGCGCAGGATCTACACCCACGAAGGCGAGTTTTACAGCCTGTCTCAAGAAGCCGCCCTCGCCCGCCTGCGCGCCGGCATCGAAGTGTTCCACCGTTATCACTGGCCGCTGGAGGGCTTCGTCGCCCCGGCCTGGTTGATGAGCGAAGGGACGCGCCAGGCCTTGCGCCAGTTACCCCTGAGTTACACCAGCGATCCTCAGCATCTGTATCGTCTGCCGGACTTCACCGAGGTCGATGCGCCCGGCCTGGTCTGGAGTGCGCGCAGTGCCTGGCGCCGGGGGTTGTCGAAGTTCGTCAGCGATCAACGCGAGCAACGCTGGCAGCAAGCACCGGTGATTCGTCTTGGCTTGCACCCGGTGGATATGCGCCACGAGTTCTCGCACACTTACTGGCTGCAAACCCTCAAGCGCTTGCTAGACGAGGGACGTGTGCCGATGACCAAGGCACGCTGGCTGGCGCTGCAAAGCGACCGTATGGGTCGCGCCGCATGAGTCGCGGGATTCTGCTGCTCGTCGCGCTGCTCGCTGCGGTGCTGATTCCGTCGCTGCTGGGCGGTAACGAAACCTGGTATCGACTGCAAAGCTTTCCGCTGACATGGCTACTGATCATGTTCGGCATGATCCTGCTGTGCTGGGTGCTGAACACGATGCGCTTGCGCCTGTTGCTAGGAGATCAGCGCGACAAGGTGGGCCCGCTGAAAAGTCTCGGGGTGGTGATGGCCGCCGAGTTCGCCTATTGCGCTACCCCCGGCGGCAGCGGCGGACCGCTGACGATCATGGCGCTGCTGGCGCGCAATGGCGTGCGTCCGGCCAGGGGCAGCGCCGTGTTTGCCATGGATCAGCTGAGCGATTTGCTGTTTTTTCTTTGTGCGCTGAGCGGAATCCTGATTTATGCGTTGTTCCAGCACCTCAGCCAACGCATGGAATGGCTGCTGACCGTCAGCGCCATTTCGATGTTCGGCGGGTTGTTCAGTTGTGTGGTGGTCGCCCGCTACCATCGAATGCTGATTCGTCTGAGCGGTCGGTTGCTCGCTCGCCTGAATGTCAAAACCACCACACGCCTGCGCTGGGCGCGAAAACTCCTGCACTTTCTGGCGGCGTTCACGGACACATTGAAGCTGCCCTTTCAGACGCTCATCACGGTGTTTGCCCTGACTTGCCTGCATTGGATCTTGCGCTATAGCGTGCTGTATCTGGCGTTGCGTGGGCTCGGGGCGGATTTGCAGTGGGCCTGGAGCTTTCTGATCCAGATGCTTTCGCTAAGTGCGGGGCAGTTCAGCCTGTTGCCGGGCGGTGCCGGGGCGGCGGAGCTGACCTCGGCGGCGCTGCTGGCGCCGATGGTAGGAAAATCCACCGCGGCGGCGGCGATTCTGATCTGGCGGGCGGTGACTTATTACTTTTATCTGGTAGTCGGCGGGCCGGTGTTTTTACTGATGCTTGGGCGGCCGCTGCTGAAGAAGTTGATGAAATTCAAACAGGCCTAAAAGATCGCAGCCTGCGGCAGCTCCTACAGGGGTACGCGATCCATGTAGGAGCTGCCGCAGGCTGCGATCTTTTTAGGCCTCCCCGATTTCTTCGTTGGACTCCGGATTCAACTGTTCCCACAACTCGGCGGCACCGGGAAACTCCGTGCCGTCTTCAGGGTTCATGTCATCCGGGTCGTAACGACTCAAACACCCCTCGCCCAACGTGGCAGGAGCCTTGGAGGTCGCTTTGTCCAGCGGATCGGCCATGGTCATGTCCTCAGTGCAGAAACGGCGAAGGGCCTGAAGCGATTGAACGCCCAGGCCCTTCTAATTTCAACCGTGTTGTATGGCTGTCAGAACACCACGGTTTTGTTGCCGTGCACCAGCACCCGATCTTCCAGGTGATAACGCAGACCACGGGCCAGCACCATCTTTTCGACGTCCCGACCGAAACGCACCATGTCGTCGATGCTGTCACTGTGGCTGACCCGAACGACGTCCTGTTCGATGATCGGACCGGCATCCAGCTCTTCGGTCACATAGTGGCAAGTAGCGCCAATCAACTTCACGCCACGCATCGATGCCTGGTGATACGGCTTGGCACCGACGAACGACGGCAGGAAGCTGTGGTGAATGTTGATGACCTTGTGAGCATATTCGCTGCACAACTCGGGCGGCAGGATTTGCATGTAGCGGGCAAGTACGACCACTTCGGCATCGTGTTGTTTGACCAGGCGCGAGACTTCGGCGAAGGCCGGCTCTTTATCCTGCGGATTGACCGGTACGTGGTAATACGGAATCCCGTGCCACTCGACCATGCTGCGCAAGTCGTCATGGTTGGAGATCACGCAGGAAATTTCGCAATCCAGCTCATCACTGTGCCAGCGATGCAACAAGTCGGCGAGGCAGTGAGATTCGCGACTGGCCATCAGTACCACGCGCTTTTTCTGCTCGGTATCGGTGATGCGCCAGTTCATCGAGAACTCTTCGGCAATCGGTGCAAACGCTTCGCGAAAGGCATCGATACCAAAGGGCAGCGAATCGGCACGAATTTCGTGACGCATGAAGAACCAGCCACTGAGATTGTCCGAGTGATGGCTCGCTTCAGTGATCCAGCCGTTATGTGACGCCAGAAAGTTACTGACTTTAGCAACGATGCCGACGCGGTCCGGGCAAGCAATCACCAGCCGAAAAGTGCGCATGAGGGTCAAACTCCAGAACTTCGCAAAGGCGGCCATTCTAGCGATTGCGCAGCAAAACTGCAGTATTGATGACGTTTGGCCCGACACAAAGGTAAGCGGCACAGGTTCTGGCAGCACCTGCAACCCGCGCGATGGTGTTCCTGTTGCCAATCTTCAAGTGCCCAATTGTGAATATTCGTGATGACTGCATCACACTATTTAACTACACCGGCAATTTATGCCTATTCACCGTAACTAATTTAAATAAAACTCCGGTTAAATGTTTACTTGGTGAAACACCCTGACTATTATTGCCGCACTGTCACCTGCCATCCAGCGCCCCAACATAAGGTAGTCCTCATGTCCTTGATCAACGAATACCGCGCCACCGAAGAAGCTATCAAAGAGCTGCAAGCCCGTTTGAAGAACCTGTCCCAAGACGACAAACTGCAAACCGAGCTGGAATTCGAAGGCAAACTGCGCACCCTGATGGGCGAGTACTCCAAGTCTCTGCGTGACATCATTGCGCTATTGGATCCAGAGTCCAAAACCAAAGCACCACGCGGCGGCGCAGTAAAAACTACTGGCACCAAGCGTGCTCGCAAAGTTAAACAATACAAAAACCCGCACAACGGCGAAGTCATCGAAACCAAAGGTGGCAACCACAAAACGCTGAAAGAGTGGAAAGCCAAGTGGGGCGGTGACGTGGTTGAAGGCTGGGCTACCCTGCTGGGCTAAGCCGCAGAGCTTGTCGCAGACTCATCCGCGACAAAAAAGAACGCCAGCATCTGCTGGCGTTTTTTTATGCCCGGTATTCAGCCCCCGAACATTTTCGATTTCAAAGATTCAAACGTTTGCGTAATCCTTCGACATAATTCTGCCATTCATTCAGCACCTCTCGCTGAAACGATGTAGCCGTAATACTCCATTGGGCTGCGGCTTCTACAAAAGTTTCCAGCGTATTTGGCGCCCCCCACTCGGGTGCTGACAAACGTTGCTGACAGAATATTCTCCAGCGTTCTTGCTCTTCGAAATTCAACGTATCGGGGAAGTTGCGTGCGCGATATCGAAACAATAATTCAGGCAATCGTTCATCATCGAAAGGCCATTGTTGTTGCGCTAATTGAGCCGGGTCGGCAGACCTGACTTGTTCACATAGGCGCCGATCCCGATCACCGATAAAACCATCGTATAACTGCTGCTCAGGGTCTTGGCTCGAGGTGAAATCTTCGCTGGCATAAATCGCCTGAACTTTATCTCGCCAAACTTTTTGTGCGTCACTTAGCCGCAGAGCACGCTCTTGGTAGAGCGACATATCCAGCCCCAAACGTTGCTGATCTTCAGAGCGAAGTACCGACAACGGCGCCACCACCGGGCATTTGTTGATGTGGATAAGTTTGAGCGGCACCGGCAACTCGCCCTCGGCCAAGTCATCGCGGCGGGTATACAGCCGTTGACGCAAGGTGTCGGCATCAAGATCGAGCAAGCCCTGAGGGTCCAGGTGCAGGTCACAGACAATCAAGGCGTTCTTGTTGCGCGGGTGCCAGGCCAAGGGCAGCACCACACCGACATAATTGCGCGCCGCTGAAAAGCGCCCGGAGATGTGCACCATCGGCTGCAACAGACGAATCTGATCCATCACCTTTTGTTTACCGCGCAACTGAAACAACCAGTCATACAACTTCGGCTGCTTTTCCCGGATCAGACGCGCCAGGGCGATGGTGGCGCGAACGTCCGAAAGCGCTTCGTGAGCATTTCCGTGATCAATGCCATTGGCGGCGGTCAGGCGTTCGAGTTTGAGCGTTATCCGCCCCTCGTCGTCCGTCGGCCAAACGATGCCGTCAGGACGCAAGGCATAGGCTGCACGCACCACATCGATCAGGTCCCAGCGGCTATTACCGCCCTGCCACTCGCGCGCATAAGGGTCGAAAAAGTTTCGGTAAAGACTGTAACGGGTCATCTCGTCATCGAAACGCAACGTGTTGTACCCCGCCCCGCACGTGCCGGGCGCAGCGAGTTGGGCATGCACCCGCGTCATGAAGTCGGCTTCGCTCAGGCCTTCCTCGGCCAGTCGGCCGGGCGTAATCCCCGTGATCGCGCAAGCCGCCGGATGGGGCAGGATGTCTTCACTGGGCTGGCAGTAAAGGTTGACCGGCTCGTCTATTTCATTGAGATCGAAGTCAGTGCGAATCCCCGCCATTTGGAGCGGACGGTCGCAACGGGGGTTGATGCCAGTGGTTTCATAGTCGTACCAGAAGATAGAGGTCACGGGCTATTCCTGAACTGAAGATCGGCGAAGTCTAGGCGTTCACATCCCGCCCCTGCCAGTAATCTCGTCATTCAATCACCTCTGGCCACTTACCGTGCAATACATAGTTATGTCGTTTTCCCCCGAGAGGCTGCTAGCATCGGACGGACATCGAATCCCGAACAGGCCACATCAAGGTTGCCCATGCTCGAGACCACAGCACTGCCAAGGAAAGCGACGCTGTCCCCGCCACTGGATACGCGGTATCAAGTCGAAACGCCGGAAGGCATCGATCTGCCACTGCGCCCGGCCGGGTTGATGGTTCGTGCGCTGGCGTTCGCCATCGATCTCGGGCTGCGCGGGTTGATCGTCGGCCTGCTGTTCATTGTCCTGGCGTTCCTCGGGAAACTCGGTGCAGGGCTCGGCTCGATTCTGTTGTTCGTGGTGAGCTGGTGGTACATGGTGCTGTTCGAAGTGCTCAATCAGGGGCGTTCGCCAGGCAAGCAATGGATGGGCCTGCGGGTGGTACAGGACGATGGCACGCCGATCGGCTGGTCTGCTTCGCTGCTGCGCAACCTGCTGCGATTTGTCGACATGCTGCCGTTCGGCTATTTCCTCGGGGCCATCAGTTGCCTGCAACATCCCACCTTCAAGCGCCTCGGCGATCTGGCTGCCGGCACGCTGGTGATCTACCGTGAACAACCGCTCGCCCGACCACAACTGCCTGACATCCAGCCCCGGCGCCCGACCTTTGCGCTGACACTGACCGAACAACGCGCCATCCTCGGGTTTGCCGAGCGCCAAGGTGAACTCTCTGAAGCACGGGTCAAAGAGCTGGCGGCCATACTCGCGCAACCGTTGCAGGTGTCGGCGCCAGGGGCCGTGGACGAACTCAATGGCATCGCCCGCGGCTTGTTGGGCCCGACATGAAGCAAAGCCTTTTCGAAACTCGCCACAAGGCCGAATGGGAGCAATTTGCTCTCGTGCTTGAACAGCTGGAGCAAGGCAAGGAAGCACAGCGAGTCGCCCGCTTCCCCAGCGATTATCGTCGTCTCTGCCAGCATCTGGCGCTGGCACAGGAACGTGGTTACAGCAGCTTTCTGATCGACTCGTTACAGCAACAAGTGCTGCGCGGGCATCAACAGCTTTATCGCCACCGCAGTCGACTGGGTGCCAACGTGCTGAGCTTCATCCTGGCTGACTTCCCGCGACTGGTGCGCGAACAGTGGCGTTTCGTACTCGCCGCCGGCCTGATGTTTTTTGGCAGCCTGATCGGCATCGCACTGCTGGTGTATCTGTTTCCGGACTTCGTCTACAACCTGATCCCGGCCGAGCAGGTCAGCGAGATGCAAGGCATGTACGACCCCGTTGCCGGTCATTTGGGCCGCTCTGCCGAACGGGCAGCCAGTGAAGACTGGGTGATGTTCGGTTACTACATCATGCACAACATCGGCATTGCCTTTCAGACCTTCGCCAGCGGTTTGTTGTT
>NZ_JBBWCB010000199.1:0-7792 GCF_039888995.1 Pseudomonas rossensis
ATCCCAGGCCGAGCAAGTGGTCGAGAAGATCCGCGCCAGCGGCAAGCAACTGACCACCATTTACATCAGCCACGGTGACCCGGATTACTACTTCGGCCTCGACACCCTGACCGCCGCATTCCCCAACGCCAAAGTGCTCGCCTCGCAGCCGACCGTGGACCACATCCAGAAAACCGTCGACGGCAAACTGGCGTTCTGGGGGCCGAAAATGGGCGCCGACGTACCGGCCAAAACCATCGTGCCGGATGTACTCAAGGGCGACAGCCTGATGCTCGAAGGACAGAAGTTGCAGGTGGTGGGGCTGGACGGCAAGCAGCCGGATCGCAGCTTCGTCTGGATTCCGTCGATCAAGGCCGTGGTCGGTGGCGTCGTCGTCGCGGAAAACATCCACGTGTGGATGGCCGACACCCAGACGCCGCAGTCCCACGCCGATTGGCTGACCACGCTGCACGCCATCGAAACCCTGAAACCGAAAACCATCGTGCCGGGTCATTACCTCGGTGAGAGCGCCCGTTCGCTCGCCGCCGTGCAGTTCACCGCCGATTACATCAAGGCGTTCGACGAAGAAACCGCCAAGGCAAAGGACGCTGCCGCGCTGATCGCCGCGATGAAAAAACGCTACCCGAAGCTGGGTGAAGAAAGCTCGCTTCAACTGAGCGCCAAAGTCGCCAAGGGCGAGATGAAGTGGTAACCCGATTCACCTACTCACACTGATCCACATTGGAGAACGTCATGAGCAAAATCGCAATCATTGGTGCCACCGGTCGTGCCGGTAGCCAACTGCTGGAAGAAGCCCTGCGTCGTGGTCACAGCGTTACCGCCATCGCCCGAGACACCTCGAAGATCGGTCAGCGTGCCGGTGTGGTCGCCAAGAATGTCGATGCCCTCGATGCCGAAGCGTTGCAAGCGGCAGTTGCGGGCCATGACGTGGTGATCAGCGCTGCGCACTTCGCGACGCTTCCTGCCAGGGCTGTGATCGGTCCGGTGCAGAAGGCCGGCGTGAATCGTCTGCTGGTGGTGGGCGGTGCCGGTTCGCTGTTGCTGCCGGACGGAACCCGCGTCATCGATAGCGAGGGTTTTCCGCAGGCGTACAAGGCTGAGGCCAGTGCAGGTGCGCTGTTTCTGGAAAACCTGCGGCAGGAAAAAGAGCTGGACTGGACCTTTGTGTCGCCGTCGGCAGAGTTTGTCGAAGGTGAGCGCACCGGTACGTTTCGGATCGGCAAGGATGATTTGCTGGTGAGTAGCGAAGGGCGGAGCTGGATCACTTTTGCCGATTATGCGATTGCGCTGATCGATGAAGTGGAAGCGCCGAAGCACTCCCGCCAGCGGTTCACCGTCGGTTATTGAGTTCACTGAAAACCTGTGGGAGCGAGCTTGCTCGCGATAGAGGTGGGTCAGTCGACATATTTGTTGAATGACCCACCGCAATCGCGAGCAAGCTCGCTCCCACAGGATGCGCGCCAATCCTGCAGGGCTCAGCGGCTCTGAGCCTGCTCCACCAACCACCCCATCAACTCCATCAACTTCGGCGAAGGCCCGGGTTTCTCCGGGAAAACCAGGTAATACGCCAACCCCGTCTTCACCTTCAATTCAAACGGCATGACCAGCCGCCCGGCACTCAGGTCATCGCCAATCAACGACCAATCCCCGATCGCCACGCCTGTCCCTTGGGACGCCATCGACATCGCCAGGTCCAGCGTTTCGAAATGCTGACCCTTGCCGACATTGCTCAAGCGAACATCCGCGGTGGCCAGCCAAGCCTTCCAGTCTCGTTCATCCCGAGTCGGGTGCAGCAGCATGTGCTGCTCCAGATCCTCCGGCGTCAGCAGCGGCACCGGACCTTCGAGCAACGGCTTGGAACAGACCGGCGTCAGTTGTTCATCGAACAAATGTTGAGACACCAATGAGCTGTCCGGCGGTGCGCCGTACATCACCGCTGCATCGAACTGTTCGCGATGAAAATCCACGCCGTGCTTGACCGTGGTGGTCAATTCCACCGGCACATCCGGACGCTCCCGTTGCCACTGCAACAGCCGCGGCAACAGCCAGCGCATGACACACGTCGGGGCCTTGAGTTGCAGGGTTTCGCGCTTCTCGCCGATCTGCTCCACCGCCTCGTCGATCAAGCCGAAAATCTGCTGGACCCGTGGCAGCCATTCCCGTCCTTCGGCCGTCAGGTCAAGGCCCCGGGCCTGGCGAATGAACAGTTCATAACCCAGATGTTCTTCCAGCCCGGCGATCTGCCGACTCACCGCACCTTGGGTGATGTACAGCTGTTCAGCAGCGCGGGTGAAGTTGCAGCACTGCGCGGTAATCAGAAAAGTGTGCAGCGCCGGCAGGGGAGGCAATCGTTTCATTGAGATCCAAGGTATGACGTGAGGACATGGCTAGTATGACTTTTTATCCATTGTTGCGGCTACGTGTCGCCCGTTCCAATGAGGCCATCCCTGGACCTGCCCACTCATCATAAACACTGCGCAGGTCCGGCGTCTCAAACGAACAAAAAGGGCAAAGACATGGCGACGTGCGGCGAAGTATTGGTCAAGTTACTCGAAGATTACGGGGTTGAGCAGGTGTTCGGCATTCCCGGGGTTCACACCGTGGAGCTGTATCGCGGGCTGGCCCGTTCGAGCATCAACCACGTCACTCCGCGTCACGAACAGGGCGCCGGTTTCATGGCTGACGGTTACGCTCGCACCAGCGGCAAACCGGGTGTGTGCTTCATCATCACCGGCCCTGGCATGACCAATATCACCACCGCCATGGGCCAGGCCTACGCCGACTCGATCCCGATGCTGGTGATCTCCAGCGTGCAATCGCGCAGCCAGTTGGGCGGCGGTCGCGGCAAGCTGCACGAGCTGCCAAACCAGAGCGCATTGGTCGGTGGCGTGGCGGCGTTCTCCCACACCTTGATGTCGGCGGCTGAATTGCCGGGCGTCCTGGCGCGTGCCTTTGCACTGTTCCAGGCCGGCCGTCCGCGCCCTGTGCATATCGAAATTCCGTTGGACGTACTGGTAGAAGAGGCCGATGACCTGCTCGCCAGCGTACCGGTGAACATCGACCGCGCCGGTGCCTCGCCGAGCGCAATCAGCCGCATGACCGCGCTGCTGGCCGGTGCAAAGCGCCCACTGATTCTCGCCGGTGGCGGCGCCATCGATGCCGCGGCCGAGTTGACTGAACTGGCCGAACTGCTGGACGCCCCGGTAGCCCTGACCATCAATGCCAAAGGCATGCTCGAATCCAACCATCCGTTGCTGATCGGCTCAACCCAAAGCCTGGTCGCGACTCGCGCTTTGGTGGCTGAAGCTGACGTGGTGTTGGCGATCGGCACCGAACTGGCCGAGACCGACTACGACGTGACCTTCGCCGGTGGGTTCGAAATTCCCGGCGCACTGCTGCGCGTAGACATCGATCCGGACCAGACCGTGCGCAACTATCCGCCGCAAATGGCGCTGGTATCCGACTCCCGTAACGCTGCCCAGTCCTTGCTGAGCGCGCTGTCCCACAAGTCGTTGGCCGAGCGCCGCAACGATTGGGGCCAGGTCCGTGCCGCACGCTTGCGCGACGAACTGGCCGCCACCTGGGACGCGCCGACCCTGGCCCAGACCCGTTTCCTGGAAACGGTTCTGCACGAATTGCCAGAGGCCGTTTTCGTTGGCGATTCGACCCAACCGGTGTACACCGGCAACCTGACGTTCAACCCGGAGCGCCCGCGTCGCTGGTTCAACTCGTCCACCGGTTACGGCACCCTCGGTTACGCCTTGCCGGCAGCCATCGGCGCCTGGCTCGGCGGTAGCGTCGAAGGCGGTGTTCGGCCGCCAGTGGTGTGCCTGATCGGCGACGGCGGCCTGCAATTTACCCTGCCGGAACTGGCCAGCGCCGTTGAAGCGCGCACCCCGGTGATCGTCCTGCTGTGGAATAACCAGGGCTACGAAGAGATCAAAAAATACATGGTCAACCGCGCTATCGAGCCAGTGGGCGTAGACATCTACACCCCCGACTTCATCGGCGTGGCCAAGGCGCTGGGCTGTGCAGCCGAAGCCGTCGACGGTGTCGAGCAACTGCGCAGCGCACTGCGCGCCGCTGCCGATCGCCAGGGTCCGACCCTGATTGAAATCGATCAGACCCAGTGGATGAAGGCGGTGTCGAAATGACTTACCGCATGATTTTCCCAACGGCACTCGACGGTCTGTTCATCGACGGCCAATGGTCCGCTGGCAGCGAACACCTGCGCGTGATCAACCCGGCGACCGAAGCCTTGTTGACCACCGTGAACGGCGGCGATGAACGTGCTGTCGATCAAGCCGTCACTGCCGCGACCAACGCCTTCAAGGAGTGGTCGAAAACCACCGGCGCCGAGCGCGGTGCAATCTTGCGCAGAATCGCTGCGGGCGTGCAGGCCGGTCGCGAACAGTTGATGCATTTGCAGTCGAGCAACAACGGCAAACCACTGTTCGAAGCGGCCATCGACGTCGACGACGTGATCGCCACCTTCGAGTACTACGCAGGTCTGGCCGAAGGGCTCGATGCCAGGCAAGACAGCAATGTGGAGCTGCCAACCGACGACTTCAGCGCTCGCGTGCGCCGCGAGCCGTGCGGTGTGGTCGGCCTGATCGTGCCGTGGAATTTCCCTATGGTCACCACCGCCTGGAAACTCGCCCCAGCCCTGGCCGCCGGTTGCTGCGTGGTGCTCAAGCCGTCCGAAGTCACGCCGCTGCCGGAGCTGGAACTGGCGGCGATCATCGCCGAGGCCGGTCTGCCCAAAGGCGTGTTCAACCTGGTGTGCGGCACGGGTCTGGCGGTCGGCGCGCCGTTGTCCGCTGATCCGCGCATCGCCAAAATCTCCTTCACCGGCAGCAACGCGGTCGGTGTTCAAGTCATGCAACGTGCCGCAGAAACCGTGAAGGGCGTGAGCCTGGAACTGGGCGGTAAATCCTCGCTGCTGGTGCTCAAAGACGCAGACATCGAACTGGCCGTGGAAGTGGCCTGTGGCGGCGGGTTCTTCAACGCTGGGCAGATGTGCTCGGCCACCAGCCGCGTACTGATCGCCGATGAGCTGGCGGACGAATTCCTCATCCGTTTGAAGGCCCGCGCCGAAGCCATTCGCGTGGCTGACCCGTTCGACCCGAACGTGGAAATGGGCGCACTGGTCAATCAGGCGCAATACCAGCGCGTACTCGGCCACATCGATCGTGGTTTGAGTGCGGGCGCCAAACTGATGTGCGGCGGCAATCGTCCGGCAGACCTGTCGCGCGGCTATTTTTTGCAGCCGACCATCTTCATCGACGTGCCCCTCGACAGTGCGCTGTGGTGTGAAGAGATTTTCGGTCCGGTGATCTGCGTGCGCAGTTTTGCCACCGAAGCCGAGGCGATTGCCCTGGCCAATGACAGCCAGTTCGGTCTGGTGGCCAGCGTGGTCACCCGCGACGCCGAAGCGGCAGATCGGGTCGCCAACGCTTTGCAGGCGGGGCTTGTGTGGATCAACGCGCCGCAAGTGATCTTCCCGCAGACCGCCTGGGGTGGCTACAAACAGAGCAGCATCGGTCGTGAATTGGGGCCGTGGGGCTTGCAGGCTTTCCAGGAAATCAAACACGTGATTCGTGCCGTCTGAAAGCACGAAAAAGGTGAGCGCATGCCTCGTGATGAGGCATGCGCTGGCGTCATGGCTTCAATGAGTTTTTATCGATAGTCAGGTGTTTTGCACGACCTCAGGATGAAGCGGTCGGCTCAACTCAAACCCTTTGAAACCGGGGGTTTGGTGCTGATCTGGGCGCGCGGATGCAACGGTTGCGACCAACCTCATACTTACAAAAACAAAGGGAGTCCTTCATGGGCGAGCATGATCTGAACAGACGTCAATTCATCAAAACCGTGGGCGTGGCGTCGGTAGCCGCGGCGGCCATGAGTTTGCCCTTCGTCAAGGCCAATGCCAGCGACACGCGCTTCCAGGGCAAGACCCTGCGTTTGCTGACCTGGTCCGATGACACCGGCCTGGCCGCACTGCGCAACATCGCGGCAACCTTCGAAGACAAATACGGTTGCAAGGTCATCGCTGACCGCACCGGCAGCACCTCGGAAATGGTCGCCAAACTCAAGGCCGCCGGTGATCGTCCGCAGTACGACATCATCACCCTGGCAGGCGTCGGTGCCGAAGGTCTGGCCGCGGCCAACCTGCTGGAAAAACCCGACCTCAACCGCATTCCCAACCTGGTCGATGTACCGGAGAAATACCGCACCGGCGCCAACGGTCACGGCATCGGTTACCTGCTCTGGTGCAACAGCCTGGTCTACAGCACCCGCACCATCAAAGAGGCACCGAACAGCTACGCCTCGCTGTGGGATCCCGAGCTGGCGCCGAACATTTTCCTGCCGCCGCCGAACTGGACCGAAGCGATGGACCTGATCATCATCGCCGCCAAACTGGCCGGTGGTGACGAACACAACATCGAGCCTGGCTTCAAGAAACTCGCCGAGCTGAAAGATCGTGTGGTGACGCTGGGTGAAAACCCGAACCAGATCGCCGAACTGTTCCGTACCGGTTCCCTGGACATGGGCGGCTTGTACGCACCGGCATTCTTCCCGAAACAGATCCGCGACCCGGCTTACGGTCTGGGCGCCACCTTCGGGATGAAGGAAGGTTTCTACACCGACCTGATGCTCTCGGTGATGCCGAAGAATCGTCCGGGCGATATCGACCTGGCCTACGCCTTCATCAACCACTCTCTGGACCCACTGGTGCAGGGCAAGATGGCTGAGGACATCTACAACGGTCCGGTCAACGCCAAGGCGATCATCTCCGCCGAAGCACGCAAGAGCCCGTACATCCTCACGCCGGAGCAGATTGCCGAGAAGGCGATCATGCACGACAACGCCTTCCTGGCCTCCGTGCATGACCAATGGATTCGTCGTTACACGGAAATCTTTTCTTCCTGATCGAGTGACGAACACAGGATCTTCAACCACTGAAGATCCCCTGTGGGAGCGAGCTTGCTCGCGATTGCTGACTGTCATTCAACATTGATGTCGACTGATACACCGCTATCGCGAGCAAGCTCGCTCCCACAGGGGCCGAAGTGATTTCGAGTCTTGTGTTCGTCATCTGCTTTCCATTGACGAGACCCTTGCTATGGAACACCAACCTCTGACTCATCCGGTCGCCGCCGCTCCTGTGCGCGCCAATCGGGGTGTTTCGCCGACGACGCGTGCCTGGTTTTTCCTCTCGCCGTCGATGCTGTTTCTGGGCGTATTGATCGCCGCCAGCCTCCTGGTACTGCGCATGAGTGTGGGCACCAAAGGCGCGGAATGGACCGGGTTCAGCCTGGCCAGTTACGCCCAACTGCTGGAACCGTATTACCTCAAATCCTTGCTGCTGACCCTGCGTCTGGCGCTGATCAGCGCGGTGATTGCGGTCGTGTTGGCGATCCCGGTGGCCTACACCATGTCGCGGCTGACCTCACCGTTTGTGCGACGGATCTTCCTCGCCGCGGTGCTGCTGCCATTGCTGGTTAACCTGCTGCTGCAAAGCTACGGCTGGCTGGTGATTCTGGGACCTGGCGGGATGCTCAATCAGGCGCTGATGGGCCTGGGCCTGATAAAGCGCCCGATCATGCTGCTCTACAACCAGAACGGCGTACTGATGGGCCTGGTGCAAACCGCGTTCCCGTTGGCCGTGCTGCCGATTGCCAGCGCCATGCGCGGCGTCGCCCGTACTTATGAAGAAGCCGCTGCAACCCTGGGCGCCAGCCGTTTTCAGGTGTTCCGCCAAGTGGTGTTGCCGATGAGCATGCCGGGG
>NZ_JBBWCB010000200.1:0-7730 GCF_039888995.1 Pseudomonas rossensis
TTACTAACACTATACTAAACCTATTGAAGGTAAAGATTGAGTTGCCCCCACATAAGAACGATCAAAAAAGCCACCCTGAAACGCTCCAGAATCCGCTGCGGGGTGTTTGGACACACATATCAGCACACCTGAACACTTTCTGTAAAACTCGTCTTAAAGGCGGCCTGGAGGCCCTGTAACAGGAACCCGGATTAATCAACTGCTTGTAAAGGAAATTTATTCGTTTCCGAATATTTGATTCCCACCCTCGCGAAACTGCAAACCCCTTGCGTTAACGATCCGAATTTAGAGCCATTGATGCAATATAATCTCTGACAATAATCTTTGCGGCGGGGTAAACTAAAGCGCTGGTGAGTTGCGTGCCATCCAATCTGGATCGCTCAATAAATAAGTCGAACAGACTAGTAATTGCTTGATCTGACGCAACAAAAAAGACATCTGCTTCAATACGAGCTATCGCATAGCCAGCAAGAAGAGCCTCGCATTTAACCTTACGTTTAACATTAGCCTGCGCATCCAATATAGCCTGCAACTCCGAAGAATTCATAACGTCAATTGCTGAGGTAGCGACATGATCAGGAATACTCAAGTTATCCAGAATATATCTAGCCTTTAGCTTGCACACTCTTACATCCACATCTAATTCATTCATCTCAAACTCTCCTATGATTTCAAATAAAATACAGTGCAACACTTGAACAACCAAGACCAAATAAAAATTTATATGCCAGCAGGATGCAAAAATAATTGGTATAGCAAATTCCTATTTACTCCATACCTCTTGAACGTCATCGCTATCGATTAAGAATAGAAAATCGCCTCATGGTGCAAATGACAAACACCCCTCCGCTCTAGACCATTCAAATTATCAAGGAGACAAACATTAGATTATAAAATGTGAAATGCATTGATGCTAGTCTTATACAAACTCACAAATCACCACGCATTAGATGCAGACGAAATCCTAGGACCTATCGTCAATAGGTACTTACAGTTACCGCCCGCCCCGCTGGGCGAATTCGACCAGTTAGGGTCGGTATTTCAATAAAATTTCATTTCGCGTGCTCAACTTCGACATCAGTACAGCACGCACAAAAAAGCATCGGCTTGTTCAGACCATGCTAAGCCCCGATTGGGATGAAGAGCATTAAGTGAAGTGAGAGTACTGCTTTTTCATTTCTAAACCACCTATGCGGCGGTGCGAGTTTCTAAACCGCTTATTCAGCGGTCAAGGCAGCTCTCACTTCCTCAATACACCTGATTTCTAATGCCTATGCTACTAACCGTTTTCAGGGATTGCCAATTGAATGTTCGGATCAAATCAGTTATTGACATCGGTGAAATCTATGTCAATCACACAAACAATTTGCTTCATCTATACATCAGTGTAAACACCTCTCGGGGCTTCTCCCCTGTCCCCCGATAGCATCTCAGCAACAGGCGGCCAAAAGCCCGGCCACCCATCGCTGAGGTGCTCCACTAGGAGAGCATTCCGGCAAGCTCAGGTTTTCATACGGGACTTGTAGTCGCTGACAACCCGAGAAAGCTCTCGATCCGTCGCGAGAACCTCCCCTAACAACCGTGTGACGAGTGGAGTTGCGACAGGGCAAAGGCTGATAAAATCGCGCATCTGCGTACACAACTCCTGAGCCACTATCACCTGATCCCACCAATCATTCAAAGATTTGCACGAAGCTTTCAGATCCGTGCGGTGCAGTTCGCCCGTGGTATGCATGCCCACCCCACACATTCCAGCAATAAAAGCGTAGACATCCGCTCGCGTTTCGAATGAACGTCGGCGTGTCTCAACCAGCGTGAACGGTGGATTCGCTTCGAACTCCACATTCACCGGTCGCAGCTCCCGAACGTTGGATTCTCGCCGAATTAGGGAAACGGCCTCACGCACCCTTCGAGAATATAACCGATCCAGAATGAGCGTTTGCACCACGAAGCCCTTAAGCTTACTGCTCAGCCCCCGAGGTAATGGTTTTAGACCACTATCCGTCATCTCCTTACTCATTAAAACTTCACAAAAATTTTTGACTATCAATAAATTGCCCGCAACGACAAATAACTCTTGAGCCACGGAAAACGTGCAGAGATAACGATCATCGATCAACTCTATATTCAACCCAGGAACTGTTGTGCTCATTACCTGCCTCCTTATTAGATAACTCAATATAGAAGCATAAACTTTAAATGCCCAATGAAAAATTTTAGTTGCAACTAAAAAACCGATAGCTGCACTCTATGTCAATCACACAAACAATAGCCTAATTGAATAATATGACAAAAATAGTGATATAATAAGCTCATAAAAACAAGAGCTAAGAAATCATGGCCAAAGACCTGAAAGACAATGTAACAATCGACATGTTTGATGTTCTCTATCCAAAATTAAAACCCGGTAGAAAAGCCTTGTTTGGCGAGCCGATGTCAGCAGCACAACGATCGCGAAAATACCGCGCAGAAAAAAGAAATCAAAGCATTATCATCATGAACAAGGCTACTCACGGTGTGCACTTCGTGCGCACCATGAACCTTGCAAGGGGATTCTCCCCTTGACCCCTAACAGCAACATCCGTGGGATTACCCACCCCCCCCTAAAACCCAAAAACAATAAAAATAGGGTACGAATTATGAGTGAAGTAGCACCTAAACATCCAAAAAAAATACCAGCCGTTAACACGACAAGGATTCATATCAAACTGAAAAAAAACTTAAAAGAAGAGCTGGGAAAAAAAGCTGCCGAAAATTATCTTTCTTTGAGCCAGCTACTGTTGCAAAGCGCACGCAATTCGCAAATCACGGTGAAACGTGTTGAGGCACCGAAACTTTCGAAAGAGTTCATGGTGTTAACCGCAGCGACGAATAAATTTGGCGCGCAACTGAACGTCATCAGCAAGCACTGCAACTATTATAAAAGCGGAAGTGACACCCTCAAAATTCTCCAGGCCCTGATTGATGTTGAACGTGGATTGGCCGAGCTGACTACTGCGATCCTGGGTGAGTCCGTGGAGGTGCCAAATGGCGCTGCACGGTTTTAGCACGCATGGCACGAGCGGCGGTGCTGGTCCAGTGGGCTATTTCATTGCAGGTGAGTACCATCATGTAGGGCTGGACGATAACGGCGACGAAGTCGCCGAGTGGCGTCCCAGAGCCCCTTTGCCCGAAGTGATTGAGGGTGATCCAGCATTGATGGTTTCGATGATCGATGCGGTTCCATCGAAGCATAAATACACGTCTGGCGTATTGTCTTTCACGGCAGAAGACACGCTGAAGCTGCAAACCGCAGGCCTGGAAGAGGCCATTCAGGACATAACGAGTCGCCTGAAAGAAATGCTGTTCGCGGGCATTTCAGAAGAGCATCAGCATATTTTGATCGTTGCACAAACGCATTTGGACCGGCTTGAGCTGCACTATGTGACACCTCGCTGGAACTACGAAGTGGATAGAGCTTTCAATCCAGCACCGCCAGGCTCAAAAAAATTCGAGGCTATGGATGCCTTGATGGATTTTATCAACGTCAAGTACGGCCTCGATGACCCCCGTGACCCGATGCGTGCCCGAGTCACAAAAAATCCACTGTGGACTCCACAAGAAGCTAAGCCGCTTAGGGATGAGTTGAACAGCTTTTTTACCGATATCGTCGCTGATGGAGTGATCAATAATCGAGTTGAATTAATCAAATTCGCAAAAAATGCGGGATTTGAAATAACGAGAACCGGAGCTGATTACATAGGCATCAAGGCGCCTGGATCAGATAAAGCGGTCAGACTAAAAGGAGAAATATTTAATGAACGATTCACTAGCCGTACTGAGCTTGCAAATACACAAGGAAAAAGCGCAGAACGAGCAGCTCATCTCGAAAAATCAGCAGTTGTTGAACGCTATAAAAACGCAGTCAGCGAACGTCGAACGTTTATCGAAAAGCGTTTCAGCAAAGCACTCAGCAATATCAGGCGCGGAAAAACGCATGAAGAGACTCGCAGCTTCTACACAAAAAGCCGAGGCAAAAGTATCGAAATCAGTAAAAACAGTATTGATCCTGTGCGCCCTAACAATAATAGTAAACGCGTCTATAAGGATGATGTGAATGACGGATTTGGAAAAGAAATTGATTCAATTATTACAAGAGCAGAATGCAATATTAGCGACAGGCAACAATCAACTCATAGAGCGAATAGCGCTTTTTACCGAGGAACTGAATTACTTACGGCAGGAGCTACGGCTGTTAAAACAGCTAACCAGCGCCTAGAAGCACCGCAGAATCGAAAATACGCGCTCTTACCATCTACACCTGCTGATGCGATAGCCGTTATCGGTGAATCTGCCGGGACGATGGATAGTGGCGATGCTGAAGCTGATAGAGTAATAAATAAAAAACGATCTGAATCCGGATCACTGAATAACAAATTGCGGCAAATAGAAGCAGCTAACAAAAAGAATAGCGGCAATTATTCTCCAACGTGAGTTGTGTTAAACTCGATCATATAATAACAACAAAGGGAGTGCGATATGACAAACGTTTCATTAGAGGTAAGTGTAGCTGAGTTCGTGAAGGGGGTTGATGATATTTTTGAACGTCAACTGAAGCTCATAAATGAACTCCGCGAGTCTTTTAGGCTCGTCGCGGAAGCTATGCAGAAAAGCTTGCATTCCGAAGAGCTGGCACCACTGGAAGAAATCGGAGTAAACAACAATTACTTTCATAGAAAGGTTACAACTTCTGAAGTTCGTAGAACAAAATTTCCGAGCCCGCCCGATCAGTTCTAAGCGGTAGACTTCTCACTAGCTCTCGAAACCAAAAGCTAATCGCACCTAGAAATCATCGAACACAAAAGCCCCGTCAAAAGACAGGGCTATGTGTTTTACGGCCTCTATTATCGACCATGCTCAGCCATCTTGTTACGTGGGTCAGTCGCGACGGCTTTATTCGCCGGATCAAGTTCTCCCTCAGCCGCGTAGGCTTGTGCTGCGCTGACTGGGCGTCCGGAACAACCAACCACTGACAAAAAGGTCAAACTGAGCGCAGTAACTGCCAGGAAGGACTTAGTATTTTTCATTCGATTCACCGTTTTTCTTAGTTTTGCTATTAATGCTTTCTGTGGAGTTTTATAAGGCTAGGATCAACTAGCTTGAAGGTTTACCAAACACTAGCCGCGCTTTGAAGTGATCCTTCAACATTAAATACGCCGCGCTGAGTCCAAACAGAACAAACACCATGACAGACATTAATATCGATTGTGTAGCTTTCAAAATAATGATAAAGAAAGGGCTCATCAACAATGCAATGGCAAGTCCAAACATACAAACCAAAAAAATCGGCCATGCCCTACTCTGACTGATCACTTCACCATCTTGAAGCTGAATTGAATAAAGAGTGTGCGTTCCAAAAATCCTACGTACAAGTGCTAATTTTACCTTCGCACCGACCTTCAAAAATGACCGAGTATAATCATCGCAACTTACATTTCTAATACGTTTACCGTTTATTTTAACAAACGAAATCATTCGCTCGCCGCTATCGTATGATCCAAGCCCGATCTCTTCGATTAAGCCGTCATGAATTACTAGCGCCATGTTAACCCCCACGACTTTAAAATATAGTTAAAACTAAAAAGATTTCGTTAACAATGTAGTCTTTGTTTCTGAGTCAACAACATCTATTCGTTGCGGAGCGATCAGAACATAGCGTTGCGCTCCCAAATTCCCACCTAGTTTTTCTCGTTGAACTTCTTTGACGTATCCGTAGACGGCAATCTGAATTGAGTCGCGCATTGACTCAATTTTTTTTGCTAGTGACTCATCAGTCACTTCAAAAAAAATACTCGATCCACCGCTGAAGCCTAAATAGTAATTGACTGGCCCCGGATTGACATAGCAGCGAATTTTTTCTGCTTTAGCCATTGATGCCGAGTTACGCTCTTCCTCTTCTGTATATTCAAGCTTGTCCGAAAGAAGACAGCTGTCTATTGCAAATCCCTTTTTGACAAAATCATAATTACTAAGCGGTAATTTAATCCATTGGTCAGAGGTGAATTGGATCAGATTTTTACTCCTAACTCTATCTGCCTCAGCCATTGTCAGCGCATGTAGCTTTTCTGTCAGTTCGCGTTTTTTGAAAGTGTCTTGGGTAGAGATACGCTCATGAGCGATTCGATAGAATTCCGGGTTATCGTTCCGAGTCGTAATCGGATCTTGAACAGCCTCCGCGATATCGTCAGCGCTCTCATCCCAACTGCGCTTTGCGTTGTATAGCAAAAATGGGGCCATCGTATTTCTGGCGTTTACGTAGTCGCTCGGTTCACCGATATCAGGACTCTTGAATGTTACTGTCAGAGGCCTATTTTCCTCTTCTAGTTGTTTTTTAACCGCTTCGTTAACGGCCGCCTGATCCTCGGTGGACTGCTTAACAGCTTTTTTAACGCCTAGATTAGCAGCAGCTTTGGACTCAGGTTCATTCCCATCTGTACACGCACTCAGCGCAGCAAGGCTTAATGACAATGCCATTGCTACCACAAGGCTTCGCAACGTCAGGCTGTGAGGGGTGGTCATGCAATCGCTCCTTATGGCGCCACTCATTCACTGGGGATGGCCGACCAACTCCCGCATGGTGGCCATGCGCAATCATCACACAAAAACCCGTTTTGGGATAATCCTTTTTTGGGATTATTAAATAGGTCGGCCTGTTAAAAGACGACTCCTTGTGACCTCAACCTACTCAGATTCCTACCAGCTATTGCTTTTGTTGCTTGTCGAGGCACGCAAAAAAGCAAAGCTCACGCAAACGTTGCTTTCGGAGCGTTTGGGAAAACCACAATCATTTGTATCAAAGTACGAGCGAGGAGAACGCAGATTGGACGTAATCGAGTTTCTGAAGGTCTGTAAGCAGCTTGAGGCTGATCCCTACAAGATAATGCATCGGTTAGAGAACGCATTTCCTTCGTAAGAGGTTTGAGAGAAACTGGCTCACGCACGCGTATCTGAGTCCGAATGCGCTCGATAATTCAGAATACTCCTGACCATGAAAAATTACTGATTGCGTCGATGTGGCTTGTTATGTGCCTTTACCTGAATATTCTTTTTTAACAATATTTTGAGCCATTACACTTGCGCTGTGTGGGCTGTCAAATATTTCCTTATAAAAATAAAAAAATGCGACGCCAAATTCAGCCAATTCAATAAATATATAATTATTAGTTGAATGAAAAAAATGAAAATCGGGATTTTTAGTATATAGTACGCACAGCGAATTCAACCTACTAGCTTTTGATTTAACGCCAAGAACCTTTAATGCTGATCTTAGATTTGAAAATACTTTTGCCGGGCTAGTGTTTATAGGGCCTTGGAACATTGAGATTGGAAGCCTTCCGATATAAGGTATGTACTCAGAACCTTTCACTTTATTTAAACTTCTACGCAAATCTAGAACTTGAAACTTATACTCCAAACTTTCAAGCCAAAGAATAATAAGCTCAGTAACTTCTAATGAAAAACCTTCTTCCTTAACATTTACTCTATCAAATTCGTGTTTAAGATACCTCTCCAGAGAACCCAAAATATTAGAATTACAGTCCTTGCATGCAGGCAAGGTGGTTTTATTATAAGTTTGTGAGCTTCCATTAGTAGTTGTAATGAAAGTCCTCTTAGCACAGCGACCATATACCCACTGAGGTATTACGTGCTCCCTAGTCAAGCTTTCAGTCGCACCACAGAATATACATATA